>NZ_VILC01000003.1:0-51717 GCF_009712065.1 Aphanizomenon sp. UHCC 0183
CTAACTTATTAAGTTTTAACTTCGCAATTTAAAATAACCTGCCAAAAATTAAAACCCATGAATAAAATCCCTTTCAATAAACCCTATATGACAGGTAAAGAGCTTTGGTATATTAGCCAAGCTCACCACGCTGGACAATTGGCTGGGGACGGCAATTATACCAAAAAATGCCATCAATGGCTAGAAGCGCAAACGAATTGCCACAAAGCCCTACTCACCCACTCCTGTACAGCAGCCCTGGAAATGTCGGCTATTTTAGCCGATTTAGAACCGGGAGACGAAGTGATTATGCCCAGTTATACTTTCGTTTCCACAGCTAACGCTTTTGTTCTCAGGGGAGCAGTTCCCGTATTTGTTGATATCCGACCCGATACCCTAAACTTAGACGAAACCCTCGTAGAAGCGGCAATTACTGACCGTACTCGTGCCATTGTTCCCGTTCATTATGCCGGAGTAGGGTGTGAAATGGATACTTTACAAAACATTGCCCCTTTTATTAGATCCTTTGTTTGTTCAAAGCTATCGTGGCGATCGCATTGACTGTTGGGTAATTACATTATGTCTTGCGGCTTGTTGGTTGCTCAGGCTATCTATTGAACGACTGAGAAATGATCAATCTTGTTTAATGACCGTTAGTATTGCTGGAAGTTTATCAGCGATCGCTCTTTTTGTTTGGCCGAGTGCGCTTATTCTGTATCCCCTTATTTTAATGGAATTATGTTCATTTTTGTCTGTAGTTTTCAAAGCAAAAGGTAACTTAAAAAAGTCTCTAAAATTTTTATTGGGGTTTATTTTTGCAAGTATAATAACGATTGTATTGCTGTTAATACCAATTAAGGATCAGCTAACTGTATTAATAGGCAATTTTATTGAATTTTCGAGTAGTTTAGTTGGTAGCTCTCCCTTAGCTGCTATTATGAATATTCTGACTAGTTTTAAAAATAGTCCTATTTTGCCAATTTTAGCTATATTGGGATTGATTTATAGTCAGGATAAAGCATTAATATTTGCTACATTATTTGCGTTATTTATGATTCTTAATAGTACGGTTTATATCCACAGAGTAATTTATAGTTTACCCTATCTAATCGCTTTAGTTGGTGGAATTTATAGCCAACAAAAATCTTTTAATATTCCCAGATTGACACCTAAAATAAAAGTCATTTGTTTGGTGTTATTGTTAGGCTGGGCTACCAGTTTATCATTGATAATAAGACCAGTAATTGGACTGGGGAACTTAGAGGGAAGAAATCTCAATCTTTTGACTAATGCTGGTATGTCTTCTATTGGAAAAGGTGAATATAAAATCTGGGATTCAACCTGGCAATTTTATCAAACTGGACGATTGCTAAATTGGAAATTATATCAACCTTTTTTCGGAGTTGGAGATCAAGAAACTAGAAATAATTTTCTGAATCAACTTGACTATATTATTCTCCCTCAATCTCCTGATAATCCATATTATCACCTGATCGAAAAATCAGAATTTAAATTAAAAGAATCAATTAAAACTCCAAGTCAAAACAATCAAGGATTTTTACATCAGATTACCAAGGTTTTAAAATCACAAACCAATTACGGACCATACAATCTATATTCAAAATATTAATTGAGGATGCGAGTTATCAAATTTTAGAGGGTGTTTGAAAAGTTCATACTCTCTTAGGCGATTAGAAATCGCGGCTATACAAACAAAACCCACCTTCGTGGGTTCAGAACCCTTGATTTTTAATTAGTCCACGTTCGCATAGCGTTCCGTAGGAATAGCTAAACCATAAAGATCCATGTATGGTATTTAGATACCCTCTGGTAAGAAATCAGAACTTATTCACAGAATTAAATAAAAAATTCGGAGATTTTATTCCCAATTTTTGCTAAATTATGAGCGATCGCATATAATCATCTAATATAGATATGGCGGTATGCAATACGGCAAAACTCTTAATTTTTCTCTGTATAAGTGAATTGTCCTGAGGTAAGAAAATATGACACAGGAATTAACAGACCTCAAAAATAGTATTTTACAAGGACGTTACACTGATGCTTTGGCTATTGTAGATGAATTAGAGGGGATGAGTAAAAAAGCTATTTTACGTCAAATTAAATCTTTTTTAAAGGTGTTATTAATTCATTTGATTAAAAATCAAATAGAACAAAGATTAACTAATTCTTGGACTGCTTCTATTCGCAATTCATTACTAGAAATTCAAGATATTAATCTTAAAGAAAATAAAAAATCCTATTATATAAATCAAGATGAATGGGACAATTGGTTACAAGAGGAAATAGAATTAGCTATAGCTGATGCAAGTTTAGAAGTATTGGGAGGGATTCATAATGAATTTGAATTAGCGGGAATGGTCAACAGAAACGAGGTAATTTCTGTCGCAGGTAAATTTTTGGAATTGACTCATCTATATTCAGTCAAAGAGTTACCAAAAGCTATTGTCAAACTGTTAATTCAGTTACCCGGTGGTGAAGATTGGAAATTAGGGAAAAGATGAGATGACAAATTTTAAGTCACGCTGCGCTAAGTAGTGAGACAAAATTAATTACACAATGCCATTGCGTAAGGGTTGCGTGGCGTTAGCCATATGAAACGAAGTGAAATGAAGCAATTGCAAGGGTTGTGATTGCTTCCCTTCGCTCGCAATGACTGTAAATATTTTTGTCCAATTACTTATCAGCACCAAAGGCTATTCTGATTCCCCAAAATACCATTAAAGTGGCGATCGCTAACCAATCACCCATTTTTAATTTTAACTCTTGCCATTTAACCCGATGTTCGTTAGGACTAGTAAAACCCCTTACCATCATCGCATTTGCCATTTGTTCCGCCCTTAAAAGCAGATTTTCTAATAATCTCTCGGTGACAATTAACCAAACTTTTGCTCCTCCTTTTAATCCTAGCTTTTTCCAATTAATTGCCCTAGTCATCACCGAACGCACTAGGTTTTGAATTTCTTCTAAAACCAGAGGAATAAACCGCAAGGATAAAGTTAGAGTCAGGGTAAGTTCTGTAACTGGAATATTGAACCTTCTCAAAGGCTGCATTAAACTTTCCATACCCGAAGTAATTTCTTCTGGTGCGGTTGTGAGTAAATATAAATTAGTGCTGTAGATTAATGTAAAAACTATTGTACTCAAGCTAATTGCCAAATCCAAAGAACGGCGATTTATTTTCACAAATCCTTTCTGAAATAACACATAGCTATACTTTTTACTGCTATCTGCTATTACTGGGGTAACTTGGGTCTTCTTATCAGTTATTGGTTGAGTGAGAATCTGTTCATTTGCGGGTAAGCGAGGCTGATAACTTACACCTAATCCATCAGGACTAATCGAGCCAATGACTAACACCATAAATGATAGTACCAACAACCAGCCCATTTGTTGTCGCCATACTCTCAGAGGAATTCTGGCAAATACAGTAAAAGTAATTAGCAGTAATACCAATAATACTCGCCAATAGTTATTAGCGACAATATAGCTACTGAGAAAGCTTAATAACCAAATTAACTTTACTCGCGGATCGAGTTTGTGTAACCAAGTTTGCGGTTCTTCTAAGTAAAGTCCGAGAGGGAGCGATCGCAATAAATCCATATTTTGTCAGTTGTCATTGGTCAGTTGTCAGTTGTCAGTAGTTTTTAGGCAAATAACTCATGATTATACTAAAATGGCTTAATCATTTGACCCCGCTGGTGGACAGCTAGGGAATAAATTCGTTTTTAGCGACGTTTGCACCTGTTAAACGGCTTTGTTAAAACCGACTTTAGACAGCCAGGGAATAAATTCCCTGTCTCATAGCTAAAGTGCGTTAAAACGCACTCTAACTAACTCAAAATCTACAATTATTCTATTTCTAGAATAAATACAGCAAAAACAGTCGGTTTTAACCGACTTTAGCTTTTAGACAGGGAATTTATTCCCTGGCTTCCTTTTTGGCTTCCTAACTGACTCCTAAATCCTTACGTTTCCTATTTTACACGAGTAGCACGATTTGGTCCGCCAATTTCCATTTCTCGAACTTTCTTACTGCGCCAAAATAACCGAATCGGTGTACCTTGAAAGCCAAGCTGTTTACGGAATTGGCGTTCAATGTAACGGCGATAATTGTCATTAAAGCGGGTATTATCATTAACAAACAGCGCGATAGAAGGGGGCTGACTGCTAACTTGAGTACCGTAGTATATCTTACCCTGACGACCGCCCCGTGAAGTCGGTGGTGAATGCCAACTGATAGCATCTTCCAGAACTTCATTAATGACTGATGTACTCACACGGCGTTTGTGTGCCTCAGCCGCTTGATTGACCAATTCTAAAATCTTTTCTACCCGTAGCCCCGTATTTGCGCTCACAAAAATAGTATCTGCCCATTCCGTAAAATGTAAGCGTGATTCTAGTTCTTTTTCATGGTCATAGATGGTGTAAGAATCTTTTTCAACAGCATCCCACTTATTCACAACCACAACACAAGCGCGACCTTCTTCTAAGACGCGCCCTGCTAATTTTTGATCTTGTTCAGTGACACCATCTAAAGCATCAATCACTAATAAAACCACATCAGAACGACGAATAGCTTTAAACGCACGGTTAATACTGAAAAATTCCGTCCCGTATTCTATATGTTTCTTTTTGCGAATACCAGCAGTATCAATTAACCTGTAAGTTTGCCCACCTCGTTCAACTATTGTATCAATTGTATCTCTTGTTGTTCCAGAAATAGGACTGACAATAGCTCTATTTTCACCGACAAAAGCATTGAGTAAGCTGGATTTGCCTACATTTGGTCTACCAATAATGGCAACTTTAATTTCTGTATTTTCCTCTACTTCTACTGTATGAGGAATGTGATTCATTAACTCATCTAGGATTTCCCCTGTCCCACTACCATGAATAGCGGAAATGGGGAAAGGTTCACCTAGTCCTAATTCCCAAAATTCAGCGGCTTGAATCACCCCTTGGTCTGGAGATTCACATTTATTCACAGCCAGTAATACGGGAACTGGTTGTTGACGTAACCATTCGGAAATTTCTTCATCTGCGGGCATCAAACCAGCTTGCCCATCCACTACGAAAATAGCAGCACAGGCTTCTGCAAGCGCTGTTAAAGCCTGTTGGCGAATCATGGGGAGAAATTCGGTATCATCGTTAAAAACTAAGCCACCTGTGTCTACTACGACAAATTCCCGATCATTCCAAAAAGCTGGACGGTAAGTGCGATCGCGTGTTACCCCTGGTTCATCATGGACTATCGCCGTTTGATCTCCGGCAAGACGATTTACAAAGGTAGATTTGCCCACATTGGGGCGACCGATAATTGCAACAATTGGCAATGCCATAAACTAGAGTTCTTTAGTGCTGAGTGTGTAGGTGTGCTGAGTTTTGTCTCTACGTTCTTCACCCAGCACCATTTTAGAGAACTACTAATTATATCATAGTTTTTGGTCATTGGTCATTGGTCATTGGTCATTGGTCATTGGTCATTGGTCATTGGTCATTGGTCATTGGTCATTGGTCATTGGGAGGAAATATTCCCCAACTTCCCCAACTTCCCCAACTTCCCCAACTTCCCCAACTTCCCCAGCTTCCCCAGCTTCCCCAACTTCCCCAACTTCCCCAGCTTCCCCAGCTTCCCCAACTTCCCTAACTTCCCCAGTCCCCAGTCCCCAGTTCCCAGTCCCCAGTTCCCTTTCACTCAACTACTGTAGCCATAGTTTCCTCCATTCCCGGAGGTACACTAGGTAATTCCAGACAATATCCTGCACCGTAAACGGTTTTAATGTAGCGCGGATGACGAGGATCAGGTTCGAGTTTAGTTCTCAAGTGGCGAATATGCACCCGAATAGTTTCAATATCATCATCAGGATCATAACCCCAGACTTCTCTGAGGATTTCGCTAGGGGAAACAGTTTGTCCATGACGTTGCAGCAAACAATGGAGTAACTCAAACTCTAAATGAGTCAGTTTCACCGTTGCTTTGAACCAGATAGCCTCAAATCTTTCGGGAACGAGGGTAATCGGTCCATAGTTGAGAATTTCGCTATGTTTTGCTGCTTGGGGAATCCGGTCAGTGCGTCGTAATAAAGCCCGTACTCGCGCTAACAATTCTTCTAGCTCAAAGGGTTTGGTCAGATAGTCGTCTGCACCAGCATTAAACCCTTCCACCTTGTCATGGGTTTGGCTTAAAGCAGTTAACATCAAGACAGGAATCTCGGCAGTCCGTTCATCCCGACGTAAGCGTTGGCAAACTGTAAATCCATCTACTCTAGGTAACATCAGATCAAGCATAATTAAGTCGGGTTGTAGCTGGAGAGCCAGAGCCTGACCTTTAATGCCATCTTCAGCTTGACTAACATCGTAGCCCGCCATTTCCAAGTTGACGGCAACAAGTTCTGAAATCGCTGGGTCATCGTCTATGACAAGAATCCTCGGCATTCTTAAAAAATTATAACTACTTTATTTAACGATAATTGACGCTCTCCCAACTACCAAAATTTCGCTACGCTGATTCTGGGAAAAAGTTGAGGGATGATTAGATGATCAAGCAAACCATAAGGCTTTGTTTTCCTTGATATATAAAAAGATTACCATCTTAATTATGAAAAATATGTTAAATCTAATATAAATATTAAATCCAAACTATTGTAAGATACAATGCTCTTATTTTATGTATAAATACGAATATTTACCGCCCTATTTTTTGCAAAATGGCGTGACCATGACGGCTTATACGGCTTTATGGGCTAATCGGGATTGGGAGAGTAAAATTACTCATCCAGAACCAAAATATCACGAGGTTATCTTCTCTGGGGGTCAAGGTGTGCCAATTTTTGGTCAAGTTGCTATTCCCCCAAATGCCCATAGTACAATTGTTGGCACATATGGTATTACTGGAGAGCTAGACCAGCAATGGTTTTTACGAATTTTGGGACGCAAGGCTTACGCCCAAGGCTATGCTGTGGTGTTATTTGATTGGCGGGCGCATGGTAAAACCGCAGAATTATCGCCAACATTGACTTCGGATGGTTTGTATGAGGGGGAAGATTTTGTTAAAATAGCCGAAACTGCCGCAAAAATGGGTTGTCCTTCACCATTTTGGTTTACGGGCTATTCTTTGGGGGGACAGTTGGCTTTGTGGGGAGTGAAAGCTGCTGCGGATTTAGCACCTAAAGACATTGACATTGCTGGTGGGGCGGTGATTTGTCCAAGTTTGGATTCGTTGCGATCGCTCACCTATTTAGTTAAACACCCTTTTGGTAAATATGTCGAATCTCGCATTGCTAAGGAACTGAAAAAACTAGCCTGGAAAATTCATGCTGCTTATCCTGAATCTATTCAACCAGAAGCTATTGCCAGGGCTAATAGTATTTGGGGATTTGATGAAGAATTGGTGATTGCCCGTTTGGGTTTTGCGACGGTTGCTGATTATTATCAAGCCAGCAGTGGTTTAGAATTATTACCAAAATTATCTCAACCAACTTTCATTTTATATGCTGCTGATGACCCTTTATTTGATCCGGCTATCATTCCTGATTTAGAAGTTGCTGCTAGAAAAAATCCTGATATAGATTTATTACTGACTCGCTACGGTGGTCATGTTGGTTATGTGAGTAGCAAAAAATGTCAAAATCAATACCAAGATCCTGATCAATGGTGGGCGTGGAATCGTGTTTTAGAGTGGATAGAAGGAGTTAGGAGTTAGGAGTTAGGAGGAAGAAAGAATATCCCTAACCTTTCCGACTATATCAAACGTTTTGTCTCCCGAATTTTTACAGTTTAATTATTAGATATTGTGTGTAATTTGAATTGGCTACCCGCACCTAAAAAATTAGATTTGTTATTAAATGATGTGCATATTTGGCGCATTAATTTAAATTCTGATGAATTACAATTACAATTTTATCGGGAAACTTTATCTAGTGATGAAATTGCTCGCGCCGAAAGGTTTTATTTTCCTGAACATCGGCAAAGATTTATGGCTGGACGTGGCACTCTCCGCGCCATTTTAGGGCAATATTTAGATATTGCCCCTAAACAAGTAGAATTTGAATATCAGCCGCGTGGTAAGCCTTTATTGGCGGCTAAATTTGCTGATAAAGGATTGTTATTTAATTTATCTCATTCCCAAGATTTGGCTTTATTGGGGATAAGTTATCAACATCAAATTGGTGTGGATTTAGAATATATTCGCACTATGTCTGATTTGGAAGGTCTGGCGAAAAGATTCTTTTCTGCTAGAGAATATGAATACCTGCGACTACTTTCTCTCGCCCAACAACAACAAATATTTTTTCGTTATTGGACTTGTAAAGAAGCTTATTTAAAAGCTACAGGAGATGGTTTAGTACAGTTAGAAGAAATTGAAATAGATTTAACACCAAATCAACCTAGTAAATTACTTGTCTCAGGAGATTGGAGTTTAAGGGAATTAACACCGGCAGATAATTTTGCGGCTGCGGTTGTGGTTGCAGGTAGTAATATTAATTTGCATTGTTGGGAATATTTTCTTGATTAAGTTAATATCTTCCTTTATCCCGTTCTAAATCGAAAATCGCCTTTTCAAGATACCATCGGTCAGACTGTCCGGGGTATTTTATCATGAGATGGTTGATTAGTCTTTCGGCGGTTGTATTCTCATTATTGAGTTTGCGAAGTAGTTGCTTCCACAACCTCGAATTTTTGTATGTATTGTGGGTATTTTTGGTATAGGGTTTAATCCTTAGTCTCCGTTGAAAAATGTTTTTAATGATCCAAATCGGGTTTTTATTTGGTGAAAATCTAACTCGCCTATAAGCATTTATTACCTGATCAAGTATCAAAAATATTACTCGTAGTCCCAGGAGGAAGAGAATGATCTGGGTGAGTATAAGAATTAGAGGACTCATACTTAACTAAACGGAGACATTGTTTAATTCATCTTCTACCTTAATATCTTTCTTTCCAGTGACTTAAATCACGTGAAAGCGTGTATTAGAAATTTCACGAAAAGGCGAACTGGCAAGTCAGCACCATCGCACACATCAATAATAAAACTAATCCGTGTAGCACTTTGGGTTGGCGACACGGTACGGACGGTATTTTTTAATTTTTAATTCCGCCCTGTGGTACTAGATATTTTCTATTTCAAAATCGCGTAAATGGGCTTTAAACTTTTTGCTAAACTGGACTAAAAAAGGAAAGTTGGCACTTACAGGTCTATCATGCCATTGGGTGACAATAGCCACTAATTCCCCTTCTGCATCCTTGATGTCAAAAGCATCACCGCGATGTTCGGGATGATGATAAACTACTACTGATTCTTTCACACGCACGCGATCGCCTACTTTCATAATAAATATCTTATGTATCTAACTTTTGTTGTTCCTAAACCATCTCCACAGCTATTTTGACTGCAAAATCCAGCATGATTTAATGGCAAACCCAATTTTACAACACATTGCGCTATTAAGCTGTAGAACAAACTTGTATATTTCTTATTGAAGTGATTGGTAATTGGTAATTGGTAATTGGCAATACTCTTTTCCCTACCTCCCCCTACCTCCCCCACCTCCCCTACCTCCCCCACCTCCCCTACCTCCCCCACCTCCCCTACTCCCCCTACCTCCCCCACCACCCCTACCTCCCCTACCCCCCTACCTACTCCCTTCCCGGACATAATTCTCGCACCTTTTGGGGAAGTTGCCGACAGACTTGTGAGAATGATTGGGGCGATAATTGCCACCAAGCAAATAAACTGATTGTGGTACTTCCCAATAATAAAATTAATAATCCTGCTAATAGTACCAAACCTTTACTTCTAGATGGTTTTAGCGGTGCTTCTGTCAAACTTAAATCAAGCAAGGCTTGGGAACTTGCTGTTAAATCTGTTTCTATGGGTGCTGATATAATTAATGCTTCTGCGTCAGGGACGGCTAAGGGTTGGGGCGGAATAATTTCTGCTGGCGGTGCGGGTATAATTGCCATTGAGGATGGTTTGGCAACACGGCAAAGAGTCAGGACTACAGATATATTATCTTGGCCATTCTTTTCGTTAGCCAGTTTAATTAATTCCTGGGTAGCGTCTGCTATGTCTAAATCGCCTGTAAGTACGGGAATTGCGTAGTCTTGCCAAGATTGTTTGACTAAATTGCGATCGCTTAAACCATCGGAACACAGCAATAAAATCCCATCTTCTTCTATAATAAATCTTTGAACCGAAAAGTTGAGAAATTCCGCTTCTTTTGTGCCTAGTGC
Source organism: Aphanizomenon sp. UHCC 0183 (assembly GCF_009712065.1). Taxonomy (NCBI): domain Bacteria; kingdom Bacillati; phylum Cyanobacteriota; class Cyanophyceae; order Nostocales; family Aphanizomenonaceae; genus Aphanizomenon; species Aphanizomenon sp. UHCC 0183. The sequence goes on from NZ_VILC01000003.1 coordinate 10,237, forward strand.
TTGGGTTAGGGCTTTAGCTTCTGGGATTTGCAATGCTTGACGATATAAACTTTTCCCTAAACCAACTTCTCGTTTTACCATATCATCGTCCACAGTCAGGAGTTGACAATAATTTTGAGTAATCCAATAAGCACGACTATCACCAACATGGGCTAAATAAAGTTCATGGGAATTTTCTAACTGTTCTCTTCTTTGAGGGATTTGCAATGACATAACTAAGGTTGTAGCCATGCGTTCCTTTCCCTGACGTTTTTGCTCGTCATTGCGCGACCATACTACATTATTAACGACTCGTAAACAAGACTCTATTTGTTGACATAAAAGCTTAGGAGTTAATAATTCTGTTTGTTCGTCTATTTCTGCCAATAAAGCCCGCATTTGCAATTTGAGAGACTGCAAAGCTAATTGACTCGCAACTTCACCACCTTCATGACCACCAATACCATCACAAATAATTGCTAGTCTTGGTTGTAATTGATCATCTAAGTCCCTTGGATGACTAGGATAACAAGCATCTTCATTATGTTTAATGACGGGACCTGGATCTGTCCCCCCGGCTATAGTTAAATATAAAGGTAATTCTATGGCTGTTGTTAATAATAGTTCATTGAGTTGAGTATTAATAATTTCTAAATCATTTTCAGGTTGACACATTAACTCAACTATGTATTCTAATTTTGGGGAACTGGTGGTTTTTGCAACTGTCACCCAATTGCGCCAAGAATTACCTAAATCTTGTAAAGTTAATTCTTCTGTGTTTTGATGCAGTTCTAGTAAGCGAATACACCAACCTTGCACACATAAATTATCTGCTAATAATAAACTTTGGGCAACTCCCAATTCTGATAAAGGTGTCCACAATTGAAGAATTTGCCATAACCAATAAATCTGTCTCACGGGAGATGCTTGTTCCCAGGAGTCGGTAATTGTTGGGTAAATGCAGCCTGTTTCATCTATGGGGGCATTTTCTAGTAAAAGAATATCATCTTCTATTTCGGCTAAGGAGGTAAAACCATAGGCTTGGGGTATATGCAAATGTTCTGAGTATAAGTGTAGGTAGGGAATAACGATATTTGGTAGTTCTGCGGGGATATCTGGTAATAGTGCAGGTTGGGTGTCTAACCAAATTTGGGGTTTGATGACTTCATATCTGTTTGCTACCTTTGTTTCTGGGGAAATTTCTGCGGCTTGGTTGCCAGTTGCCCAGAGATAGCGGTAAATTAGGGGGGTGTGACAGCGATCGCAAATAGTATCTCCGACGCAGTTCAAAGGTTGATCACATTCTGGATTTGGGCAATTAATCACCCGTTTGGTAGAAAACATAATTAAAATCAGGATTAGTTTTTTTTGTCAAGATTCACTGTATTGGTGTATCTAATGCCAAGTTAAGATAAAACTGCATGGAATAAGACTTTAAGAATATTTGACCGCAGATAAACGCAAATAAACGCAGATAAGAATAGATGAATAGATTTCATGATTCTGTTCAGCCTCACATAATATTGGTATCAGTAAATTCATTGTAAAGGGAAAAGCGTTATGCCAAGTTCTAGCTTAATTTGGCTGTTGGCGGGTTCGGTTCTGTGTTTGACAGAACTGTTTTTACCATCGGCTTTTGTTGCTTTTATGATGGGCATTAGTGCTTTAATTGTAGGATTATTGTCTTACTCTGGTATAGGAAACTTGTGGATACAAGTTGCAGTTTGGTTGTTTTTGTCTACTACTCTGATTATCCTTTCCCGGCGGTTTTTGCAACCAAGACGACGAAAATCGCCCATTCAAGATGCAGTCATTGGGGAAACTTTAACGGAAATTTTACCAGGACAGGTGGGTAGGGTATTATACGAGGGTAATTCTTGGCGAGCCAAATGTGATGATCACAAAATTAGCTTACCACCTCAACAAACTGTTTATGTGGTGAGAAGGGAAGGGACGACTTTAATTGTCATGCCAGATTATTTTTTGAGTTAGTTGTTAGTTGTCAGTTGTCAATTGTCAGTTATTCGTTCCGGCTTTAATGGTTAATACCTGCAAATTAGGAGAAAATTATTATGGAACAGCTTTTTTTACTGATCATTTTGGCACTTGGTGGTTCTGCTGTTGCTGGATCTGTGCGTGTTGTCAATCAGGGAAATGAGGCTTTGGTGGAAAGATTGGGTAGTTATAACAAGAAAATGCAGCCCGGACTAAATTTTGTGATGCCGTTTGTTGATAAAGTTATCTACGAAGAAACTATTCGAGAAAAGGTTTTGGATATTCCCCCTCAAAAGTGCATCACCCGCGATAATGTGGGGATTGAGGTGGATGCTGTGGTCTACTGGCGAATTGTGGATATGGAAAAAGCCCGCTATAAGGTGGAGGATCTGCAATCGGCTATGGTAAATTTGGTGTTGACTCAAATTCGTTCGGAAATGGGACAATTGGAGTTAGATCAAACTTTTACCGCTCGGACTCAAATTAATGAATTGTTATTACAGGATTTAGATATTTCTACTGATCCTTGGGGTGTAAAGGTGACGCGGGTGGAGTTGAGGGATATTATTCCTTCTCAAGCGGTACGGGAAGCAATGGAATTGCAAATGTCAGCGGAACGACGCAAACGCGCATCTATTTTAACTTCGGAAGGTGATAGGGAGTCGGCTGTGAATAGCGCTAGAGGTAAGGCAGATGCCCAAATTTTGGACGCGGAAGCTAGGCAAAAATCCGTAATTATGCAAGCAGAAGCTGAACAGAAATCAATCATTCTTAGGGCGCAAGCAGAACGCCAACAACAGGTTTTAAAGGCGCAAGCGATCGCTGAATCGGCAGAAATTATCGCTGAGAGGATTAAGGCTAACCCTGATGCTCAAAAAGCACTAGATGTGCTGTTAGCCTTAAATTATTTGGATATGGGGACTACTATTGGTAAAAGCGATAGCAGCAAGGTGATGTTTATGGACCCTCGCACTATTCCAGCTACTTTGGAAGGTATTCGTTCTATTGTTTCAGATAATGCTCCTAATCCCAAACCTCTCTTTCCCACTAATTAAATAATTTTTTCTTCTTTTATTTCTTCTTTCTGACTCCTGACTCCTGAATGGGCGCAGGCCCTGCGCCCCTACCTCCTGATAGCGCAGCGTGGCCTTAGCCGTACTCCTTCTTTCTGACTCCTAACTACTAGTCTGTCAACCCGAAAATGACGGGTGAAGGCAAGCAGGGGGAGAAGAGAGGCACCGGGGGTAGGGGAGGGAAGAACAGAAGTTTTTTCCGATCATTACCCGTCAAAATAAATTTGACGAACTACTAGCTTGACATTTTGTACATAGTCCAAAAAATTCTAGAGTGTGATAAAACACTTTAAATTGATGACTGGTTTGTAATTGATTTTCGAGTTCATGGACAGGACATTGATGAATAGGAATGGAAATGCCACATTGGAGGCAAGTTAGATGATGCTTGTCCTGTTGTATTAAACTATAAAGGGCTTCACCATTTACTAAAGTTCGCACTTGCACTAAGCCTTCTAATTTGAGAGCATCCAAGGAACGATAAACTGTTGCTAAACCCATGCTTTGGTTGAGATTACGTAGTTCTACGTAAATTTCTTGAGCAGAAATGCCTTGTTTAAGATTTTGTAACAGGTTTAAAATCCGTTCTTGACTACGGGTATGTATGGCTCTCATAAATCGTTGTTAAATTTGTATTTATGTAGAGGTAATTCATGAATTACTTCTACTCCTGATTATATTTTCACTCAGTTAGACCAGAAAAGTTATAGGATAGCGATCGCAGCATTCAGCAAAAAGCCTGTGCAAATAAAATATTTAGCTAAAATTTTCGTGACTCTGAGAACTTCAGTTTTAGATCCTGCTGGTGTGGCTGTACAATCTGGCCTCAAACAAATGGGATACGACAATGTGGAACAGGTGAGAATTGGTAAGTACATTGAGTTAACCATTACCGCACCTGATGAAATGAAAGCGCGTCGAGACTTAAATCAAATTTGTGACCAAATGTTATCAAATCCAGTCATCGAAAATTATCGCTTTGATTTGATTGAGGTAGAATCACAAACTGGCGTATTTTGAAACTGCTAATGGGTAATAGGTAATTGGTAATAGAAACAATACTATTGCCAAAGCCCTGAAACCCTATTGATATCCTCACGATTTTATTGGGTTTCAGACATATTTTGGAAAATTGGCAATAGTATTGAGAAAATAAATAATTTGCCTCTTGCCTCTTGCCTCTTGCCTCTTGCCTCTTGCCTCTTGCCTCTTGCCTCTTGCCTGTTCCCTGTTCCTATTCCTCTGACAAACAATGAAATTCGGTATTTTAGTTTTTCCAGGTTCTAATTGCGATCGTGATGTTGCCTATGTGACTAGAGATTTACTAGGACAACCAACGCGGATGATTTGGCATCAAGAGACGGATATTAGTGATATAGATGTGGTAATTGTCCCCGGTGGCTTTAGTTATGGGGATTATTTACGATGTGGGGCGATCGCTCGCTTTTCTCCTGTAATGCAGCAAGTTATCAACCATGCACAACAAGGTAAATTTGTCATCGGTATTTGTAACGGGTTTCAGGTATTAACTGAGGCTGGTTTATTACCTGGGGCATTGGCGAGAAATCAGGATTTGCATTTTATCTGCGATCGCTCTCCCTTAAAAGTTGAGCGTAATAATTTACATTGGACTCAAGGTTATTTTGAAGGGGAAATCATCACTTTACCCATCGCACACGGAGAGGGGCGATTCTACAGTGACGAAACTACTTTAGCAGAAATCGAAGCCAACGGACAAGTTTTATTTCGTTATCAAGAAAATCCCAACGGTTCACTCAACAACATTGCGGGGATTTGTAATCTTCAAGGCAATGTTTTGGGCATGATGCCACATCCAGAACGAGCAGCAGATTCCGCGTTAGGTAATAGCGATGGTTTGCGCTTGTTTCAGGGTTTGTTGGGGAAGGTAGCGGCTTTGGTGTAGTAACTCAAGTTGCTTTATCTAGGTAATTGGTAATTGGTTTACTGGTATACTCAAAACGGCTTGATTGTTTGATTTTAAACGTAGGAGTGAAGCAAGAGCTTCATTGGTGTCAACTTAACGTAAAACCTCTATCCCGCAAAGAACTCAAGTCATCTCATTCCCAGTCTCTGACTGGGAATGAATTCTAGAAGGCTCTGCCTTCAATAATATTAGAGGCAGAGCCTCATCAACTGCATTCCTAGTCAGAGACTAGGAACGAGATGTGGTAGGGATTTGAGCTTAAGTTGACACCAATGAGCAGTGCTAAACGTAAATATTTTTGTCCAATTACTTAGATACCTGGCTTCTGAGTGGAGTCGGGGATTTTTGTTCTGATTTTATCTTGACTTGTCAAGACGCAAAGCCTTATTATTTATTAAGTGTAAATTTAAAAACAATATTTAAGGGTGCAAATGAACAGAATAACAATCAATCCAGACTTAGCTAATGTTGATTATACCGATTTATTAGCAAAAATTTTATTAGTTTTACAGAAACCGTATCAACAAATATTTAAAATTTCTGATGATAATAATCGGTTACGAATCAATATTGATCAGGTAGCAAATGAAGTTGCTAATTTGCAGGTAGAAAATCCCTTGGGAGCATCTGGAAACAGCGTCCGTTCTGCTACTGTAAATATTAGTCCAGGTTCTGAACAAAATTTTCGGACTCAAATTCATGCAATTAAAGATCGTGTCAAGAAATTATTAACATCATCATTAGGAAATAGTGAATCAATAGAAGAATTTGTGAGTAAATTAATTACAGATTTACAGACATTCAAAGGAACAACATCTAAATTAGACTTTACCTATACTTTTCCTCCTTATAATAATTTACAAAAACAACGGTTAACTTTTAATAAGAAGAATCCTGAAAACAGAGAACTGCTAAAAGTTCATAAATTGACTATTTCTGTCCAGAAAACCCATGATTTTGAGGCAGAATTGCGAAGGGGTTTAGAACATCATATTCGGGTGAAATTTGCGGGTGCAAATGCTGAAGAAAAACAAGACTTGGAATATATTCTTGAGGATTTAGAAAAAGATAAAAATTCCGATATTTTCCGATTGCGGGATGTTGTCAATAAGGAAACATTAGGAAAACTCAAAAAACAAGCCCAGATAAATTATTTAGAGTTTCTACTAGAAAATATTAACACTAAGACTAGCAATTTAAATGCCGCTGGTGCTATCTATTTAGAAGATTTGATTAGAAGACTCAGACTTATAGAAACATACATCAACGATAGCAACAAAGCTGATGGTGATTACCTCGTCAACTATGCAGGGGTTTCCGTTAATTACAAAGATGCCTTTTCTCGTGGTGAAGCATTTGATAAGCTACCAATTATTCCCATAGTCGAAGGTTTTTTGGGAGAAACAAAAGATGAAAATCGGGGAGAAATTCAATTTGTATTTGGACTCAAATTGAAGTTTGATGGTAAAGTTCATACTAATGGTGGTAGAAACGTTTTTGATGATCGTCTTAATATCCTGAATCCAGATAGTCAAGAACATAAAGACGCACTTGCAGATCCTTTACAAAGAGAATCATTTCCCAAAAATGTCTTACAAATAGCGTTTTTATACTACTTCTTATTTGCGTCTCCTCATAATCCCAAAAGTAATAATTATGTTCTTAACGATGAATTAAAATATGATCCTTTAGAAGCCTTTGAGAAAAAGGTAATTCATAAATTACAGGGTTCTGACGAAACAGCAAAAGAACAACTGCTTCGGAATATTTATAAATACTTACAAGAATTTAATATTCAATTTAAAATCAATCGTCTCAAAGGTGTATTGCAAAATCTCCTCAAGCGGAAAACTTCCTTTCCTACAAGAGAGTACCCTGTACATATTTCTGTAAAAAATGGCATTCTTGAAGAAGATACCCAAAATATTTTTAATAACAATACATTGTTTAAACCTGTTGTCAGAAAAAATTATAAGGAAGTTCTCAAATACATATCTTTGGGAAAACCAAATACAGAAACAAATTCCCTTTGTACCCTACCAGCTAAAGTTACTATCAACGACATTCACTTTTTTGCTACAGAAGATCAAGAAACCTTTAACATGGAATATGATTTAAATGCTATCCGTGCATTACCAGTAATTTTTGCACCTTTAGATGATCCGAGATGTTTAAGTATTTATAGTCAACACTTCAAAACTCGACAACTTTTATTATTTCCCTATCGTTTAGAAGATAAAAAACTAGAACCTCCTCAAGCTTTTGTTTATAAATTTACTTACGGTTTGCTTGCTTATATTTGTCTTGAACTTTTATTAGAGAAGCAGAAAAGATTATTTGTTCCCATTCTCAGATTACATCTAAATACAAAAGATGATGATGCACCAATAGAAAAATTTATAGTTTCTTTATCTGCTGTTTTATCTCATTTATTTAACGAAACTCATCGTGCGAATGAACAGGGAATTGATATCAGAAATTTGACGCATAAAATTCCTAATACCATGAGTTCTTTGTACTCTGTTTTACCAAAAAAATTCACTTTTAATGGTTCTTCAAAATCTCCCCAATTAGACAAACTGGCTATTATTATTGTCTCTAGTCGTGAAAGTGATAGTCAGTGGAGTGGTTCTGCAAAAATCTCCAACTTAATGGGAGAAATAATCTGTGTAAACATGAAAAATGGGGAAATTAAATTCCAGTTACCGACAACTTTTTCTGATAACTGTGATAACCAAGAAATGTTTACAAATCCTAGTGTGATTATTGACAAAGTAACTGAACTTTACAACTGGGGATATAAGCATATTGTTTATATTGCTAAAGCACCTTATACCAGCACATTACATCTAACACAAACAGAAGATAATGATGGACTTTTCTTTATGTCAAGAGATGTAATTAGAGGTTTAAAATCTGAATATCATGATCTGAAAATCTATCCCATGTTTTTTGATAAATACTATGCGGTGAGATTAGAGGATATCGCAGCCAGTTCTTTATATATTCAAGACACAGTAGAACTAACAAAATTACTCGAAGATCCTAGCAAGAAATCTGTTGTATTTTTCAACTTATTTAATGGAATGAAAGTAGGTAAGGAGGAAGAAAGATATTATAGAGGTGTTATTTCCTATGCGACGCTGTTAAATAGTTATAAAGGAATTCTTGATGATGAAGATATCCATAAAGGACTTATTTTTGATGGTTCGTTGAAAGATGATATTTTGGAATATTTAACTTTATTTCACTTCTCCCGCTACCAAAAAGCCGAAAAACAAATCCACATTAAACTAGATCCTTACGACAATTTAATTGGAGATAAATCCGTTGGTAAACTTTCTTTACTTAATCATTTTAAAGGAAAAGGTGAATTTAACTCTTTAGCATTTTTAACTCTTGTGAGAAAAGTGTTAAATGCAAAGCAGTAGGGGTAATTCATGTAGCTTGCTTCCCGAAGGGTATTAACCCTAAAACTTTCAGAAGAAGAAGCAACAGGGAACAGAAAAAAACTCATGTTTTTAAACATGAGATTGAAATAATGATACTGTTTTTTCGGGCTACACATCTTTTAAAAACATCTTTTTCTTAACTGAATCTCTAAACTGGTGAAACTTTAGTTTCTTATCTGTTCCCTATTCCCTTTTTTTGTAAAATTATCTGAAAATTAACATGAAATCTAAAATAGCTGAAGATTTGGGACGTTTGTTTGAAGTAGGTTTTAATATTGGGGTTCTTGCTTATATTGAAGAACAGAAAATTCAGCACAAATTTGGTGATTTATATCGTCAGGAACTACAGCAACTAAAGTTATCTAAAATTCAACAGCGAGTTATTGATAAAGTTATCAGCACTGTAGAAAGAGAAATGGCTAAAACTTGGAGTGTGTTCTTTATTCAAAAGGGGTTTTTAAGTGGCTTTAATTTCTTGCGAGAATACATCAAATCTACTGGTTGGGATAAACCACACAAGTTAAAAAATATAGAAATCTTATATTATCAATGTCGGTTTAATGGTGATAATAGTATTGGTACTTATGACACCAAAGATAATTTTCAATGGTTTGGTGAAGTCTTATCTCAATTTGATAACTTAGATAACATCCCTCAATATATTACAAATGATCAGAAAAAAGGTGAATTTCTGAATGCAGATACTTTAATTTTATTACGTCATCGAAAAGAGTATCGAGTTATTTGTGTTGATTTATCAGTATTTTCTATTAATTCTCATCAAGATGTTGAAAATATTGATTATATAGAAATTATCCGTCGGTTATTGCTGCGAGATATTAGTTATTTACGGTCAAAAAGTGTTTTTTCTAATCTGAGAATTGATACTGAATCTTTAGGTTTAGAATTTTCGGAAAGTTTAAAGACATACTTTACTGCTTTCAAATATAGAGACAAAGAAAGTACCAAATCAATTCAAGCTGCTTGTTATCTCCATAGCTTCTATGAATTTCTCCAAAAAACCACTATTCTCCCAGATACAGCAAATGTAGTTTTCAATTCTATAGGATATAGCGATCGCGGAATTAGCACAATATCCATTCAACGAGAAAATGTCGATATCTTAAAAACCTGTTATCAGATTTACAAGCATGATTCCAGTCCCCAAGAAATTCCCCAAGCACGTAAACAAGTTTTAAATAAAATTAAAAGCAGTGCTTACCGGAGTTTTGAACGTGGTAAGGAGTTTGTTGATTCTCTTTTAGAAATTCCTGCTGATAAAATTACCCTTTTACCGCGTCACACAGAGAAAATTACGGGATTTATCAATTCTGTGGGGACAGTTCCTTCAGAATTAATGAATGATTTGGGTTTAACTGGAAGTATAACATTAAGAGATGCTCATGCTGAATTAATTAAAAAAGCCTTAGTTTCTCAATCAACTTACATATTTTTAACGGGAAATCCGGGAATTGGTAAAACTACCGCAATTGTTGATTTTTTGAAAGCACATATAAATGAAGGTTTTCTTTTCTTTTATGTTAGTCCTCGCAAACAAGTTAATTTGGATATTATCGAAAAATTCAAAGATAAAAATACCGGAAGATTATCTCATGACAAATTATTAGCTATAAACACTAACAGCAACTTAATTACAAATAATTTTGGTCGTTACACAGTTCAATACACATCTAACCAGCGTCAGGGTAAATTTATTGAAAAGTCTGTTGACTTTCTCGATAGTAGAGATATTGAACAAAAAGCCAGACGTTCGGACAGATTTCAGCGAACTAAGGAAGATGTAATTCAAGATGTGGGACAAAAAAAGCAGGGTGTTCTCAATAGCATTTGCGAAGCTATTTCCACAATTGTGGAACAAAAAATATCAAATAATATTATCGCAACTGCTTCTATTCAATCCTTGAAAATGACTGATACTGGTAATACATTAAAGCATTTTGATAAGATATTTAGAAATGCTTATAATACCTCAGATGGTAAAGTTTTACCGCGAAAAATGCAAGAAATATCTGGGAGAATTAAACACCTATTTATCATGATAGATGAAATTACAGGTGATGATGGAGGTGTGGAGTTTTTAAATGGAATTCATCAAATAATAGAAAAGTATCAATTAATGGATTCTCAACATGGTTTTAATACTAAAGTAATTGTTGCTGATGCTTCTATTGTTGATAAAAACGTGATTATTCAACACCTATCTGATACCTCCCCAGAACCAGATAAAATATATTTCCGCCGTGCGGTAGATACGGCTCAACCTCTTTCTATTCAACCATTAATATTTAAAGGTTTAGAATCAACTGTTATTAATACTAACTCCTACCCAGCAAGCAGTTTATCTATTAGTTATCAAGTATTAGTTGAATCTTGTAGATTTAGGGAAGAAGGAGGATTAAAGCAACAATATAATTTAGAATCTGGGTTACAAACTGAGATTTTAAAAGATATTGAATCTCTCCTTCAACGGTCAGATGTTGAACAAATAATTGTTTATATTCAAAACAAGCGTAAATTAGCAGAATTAATTGATAAAATTAAGCGAAACTGGGGGAAGTTTGAAAAATGTACAGATTATTTAGAAATACACGCAAATATTTCTGAGAACGAAAAGAAAGAAATTCAGAAATTTCAGGAAAATGTCAAAGTCATTTTTATGACTGCTTGCGGTAGTCGGGGGTTATCTTTTCCTAAAGCTAAACATATTTTAGTAGAAATTCCTAAATTTGAAATTGAAAAAAACCTTATGGAAATAATTCAAGTTATTTACAGAGGTCGGGGAAATCAGCATATAGATAGTCAAGAAAAAGAACTAATTTTTTACTTAGCAGAACGAGCAGTGTATTATCAAGATGATGCAGAAATATCTTTACAAGAAAGTGCGCTGAGTCTATTAAATATATTATTGATTTTAAAAGGTTCTATCATGACCCGGATTTTTGGTTATAGTCGCATAGGTCGAGATAATTTTATGCTGATTCCTATCGGTGGAAAATCTGTTTTTGCTGCTGGAGAAACATTTTCTGCTCAAATGGTCAACCTGATTCGTCAATTAAAAACAGAATATCAACACAATAAAAGCGATATATTGCTAAAACAAGTTTATACAAATTTAGAAAATCTCCTCGGACGAGCAGATTTTGTCATTCAAAGTACAACTGAGTCTAATTATTTAGGACTACAAAAGTGTTTTAACAACAAATTTTCAGAAATTTCTCATACTTTAGATAAGTTACTAGATTTTGGAAAACTTGAACCTGGTTATATTAGTGGTGGTTTGTTGGTAGTACCTATTGCTAATAATAAATTAGAAGAAACTTATCAAATGCGACTAGCTGATATAGCAACTTACGCTAATGAAGAACTGTGGAAAAATATGCACGAAATTACCCGCCGCAAATCTTATTATCCAGAAAATTTACGATCTGCTATTCAAGATGCTATAGAATTAGTGAAAAATCTCAAAGATGATGTCAAGAAAACCCAAAGACTAGAACAAAGTAGTCAACACAATGATCAATATTACGCTTTACCATTATTTGCGTTTATTAGTGGGGAAGCAATGAAAGAATATTTTGAAAATGAACCCCAAGAACCGGAAGATCAACTTTTTCGGGATATTTTATCTACCTACATTCGTTCATTATATCCCGTTGGTAATGTTTTACCAATTGGTCATAATTACAAAGAATTTCCCTTTGTGGTATTTAGAAGTTATAGCTTAGAAGAAATCAGAAACAAAACATTTACAGAAAAGTACCTATTAAATTCTCATGAATTAAATGTGCTAAATTTGATTCTTTCTTCTTAGAGGGTGTTTAAAAAGTGGTATCCCATAATTTTCATCACATTGTTACCCCCCTTCCCCTTGTAAAGCTACGGTGTACACACAAGTTATCGAATCACCATTATTCCTCAATTTACAGCGATTTCCAATCATATAAGGTACATCTTAGCCCCCTCATCGCTTGCGGGGAGGGGGTTGGGGGTGGGGTTCTTGTTCCGGGTTTGATGACAATTTGCTGTAACTTGTGTGTACACGATAGCCTTTATAAGGGGAGGGTTAGGTAGGGGTAAAATATTTGATACAGCAATCATGACTTTTCAAACACCCTCTTAGAGGTTGTTTAAAAAGTTTATGGCGAATACAAGGATACCTGTTATGTTAAATTGCGTTTTATATTTATCTCCATCTCCCGTCAGGGATATGCTACTATACAAACGAAGTCTGTTTAAACCCACGAAGGTGGGTTTTGTCTGTGTAGCCGCGACTTCTAGTCGCCAAGGCTTTTTAAACATCCTCTAAAATGAATGATAATTTTTCGCGTTTTATGGGTTGAAGCTATTGACTCACGCCAAAAAATATGTTAGACTAAGTCCTGACAAGGAAGAACTATTCTCCACTTTCTCCTCCCACCACAACATCCCGAATGCGTAAACTCGGACCACCGCAACCGACGGGTAAACCATTTTGTCCACCTTTACCACAACCGCCGGATTCATCCCAGTAAAAATCATCACCAATGGCTTCGATATCTGCGAGGGTTTGGAAAACGTTACCGGAAAGGGTCACATCCTTTACAGGTTCAGCAATTTTGCCATTTCTAATCATCCAAGCTTCCCCAGCACTAAAAGTGAACATTTCCCCGTTTGTCATTCCCCCTAACCAATTTTGGGCAAAAACACCTTCTTTAATCCCCGTAAATAAGTCCGCGACTGGGGTTTTCCCCCGTTCAATCCAGGTATTTGTCATTCTCACAATAGGGGAATAGTGATAATTCAGACAACGGGCATTTCCTGTGGGTTTTTCTGCTAATTTCCCAGCAGTTTCACGAGAATGCAGTCTACCAACTAATACACCATCTTCAATTAACTGGGTAGTTGTCGCTGGTGTACCTTCGTCGTCGTAAAAATAACTACCGCGATGTCCTTGGGGTGCAGCACCATCAAATATTTGCAGTTCTTCGGGTCCGAAACGTCGTCCTAGAGTCATGACTTCCAGAATATCAGGGTTTTCATAAGCCATATCTGCTTCAGAAAGATGTCCAAAAGCTTCATGCACAAATAAACCGCTGAGAATGGGATCAATAACTACGGTGTAAGTATTCCCCTTAACAGATGGTAAAGATAAAGACGTAACTGCTCTTTCTGCTGCACCTTTGACTTGTGTGTCTAAATTAGTTAGATCTTCGTAGGCTTTGCGAGAACCAGTGGTTTCTCTGCCAGTTTGGACAGTGTCCCCATTCCTGGCTGTGGCTGCAAAGCGCATTTCCATATCTACCCAAGATTGATCAATGAAAGTTCCTTCAGATGTGATAATAATTACTCTTTGGGTACTGTCACTATAATGAACTGAGGTGGTAGTAATTCGATGATCAACTGTTTTAAGTAAGTCAGTATAGCGATCGCATAATTGCTTTTTCTGCTTCAGCGAAACCTGACGGGGATCAGTACCCAACAGAGGTAATTTACATACGGCTTGTACGGGATCAATGGCTGCAAGTATAGTTTCCTCATCACCCACTATCCGGGCTGCGGCGATCGCCTCTTCTATGCGCTCTTCAATGGTTGCTAGTTTATTAAAACTACTTAATCCCCAACCACCTTTATAACAAGTGCGAACATGACCACCAATAGAAATTCCCTCGCTGAGAGTTTCCACTTTATCACCACGCAAAACAATATCTGTTCCTTCAGCTTCCTCCAAGCGAATCATTAAATAATCCACACGGGAAGAATAACGGGAAATTAAATCTGAGAGGAGATTTTGAACATCAGTAAGTTTAGTTGTCATTTTATAAATCGCTGTAAATTACATTTATTTTCTTATTCAAAAACATATTTTTCTGCTACTTTCCAATAACGGGAAAACCGCTTTAAATCAATATATCCGTCATATTCAAAAAACGGTTCTACAGCAAAAACTTCCAACTTTACAGACTTTTCTATTTGATCACAAATATCATCAAACCTGGGACTAGGACTATCTGTAGTTATAACTAAATTAGTATTATGTTCCTTCGCAAAAGCTAAAACTTCTGCTGCCACATTTCCCCGGCGAATTTCTACAGGTAATTCTAGCAAACATTCATAAATGAAAGTCAGGCGTTTGAGGCTAATTTGCCATTGGGCAATTAAAGCATCATCCCAAACCCAAAGGGCTGGGGCTTGGGGATATTCTTGGAGTGCAGGGTTGTGGGGACTCAGACAGTCTCCATTGATCCAAATAACTGGTTTATTCATGATCTGCGCTTATCTATATCAATAGAAAAATAAATACATAGCTATCTTAAATCATAACGGTGATAGTTAATCATTTTACCACAAACTCAAATCCGTTAATTGCTGATTTGACAAGCATTCCAACCCTTCTAACTCTCCTGATTCATAAAATTTTAATAATTTTTACAAAATCGTAACTATGGATACATCCAATTCTGGCAACAGTGGATAACATGATAAAAATATTCACATAGTAAGAAACATCAAGAATCAAAAAACCATTTCTTTTGCCTCTTGCCATCTTCAATAAACAGCAACCTACAGGAGTTTGCCTTCCTAAATAATTCACCCGACAAAAATAATCTTTATCACCTTAAATATAAGGTCAAAACAACTCTATCACAATTCATACCAACTTTATCTGAGACTGCACAGAATCATCGAATCCATGAATTCATCCGTCCTTATCCGCGTTTATCTGCGTTTATCTGCGGTCAATGATTCTAGAAATCTGATTCTATGTAGCTTCATCGGAATTTGGTAGCAGTATGACATGATCAAAATATGTCATACTAATTCGGAATTTTAGATTGGGAATGAAAAACACTTTGATAACAGTTTCCCACACCACTAAATATCCGCAGTCAGCGTCCTTGTGATATTTCAGCTAAACAATCAAGGAGTTCATTATGCTTCGACAAATGTGCTGGTTATCTAAGTCTAGCGGCGATGATGAAAAGATCTTACACCTGCAAACTGCACCTGGACAACCTTGGCGACCTTACACAGCTTTTCCGCAATTTTCAGTTCCAGACTATCGCATCCCTCGCGGTTCTAAGGGTTGGGCCACTTATCAAAAACTCTTGAAAGCAGGTTGGACTTTAGTACCTAGTGCCAGAGGCAGCGAATTTGGTGATAGTTGCTATGCAGAGTCAACTGTGCAGAGTTTATAGCCTATATTACCATCTGGGGAACACCATCAATATTATCTTATCCCCAGATGGAGGAAATTATTTGCGGATCTGAGCAAGTCAACCCCAAACACCTTACAATAAATAAGGTGCGTTAACTGCTGTCACGAACATTTATATTTATGCCTCCCCGTTGGCCTCGCAAACCAGATCGCAAAGATCCAGATTTCCGTAAACTAGATGATCGCATGAATTTCGCTGTTCATGTTGGTATTTGTGCAACTGTCAATTCTGGGTTGTGGTTTTTCCACATTTTGAAAACTACTGCCTGGGAATGGCTTCCTGGGGTAACAATTGGTTGGGTAGGAGTATTGCTGCTGCATCTAATTTACATTGGTGCGATCGCTAATTACGACCCCACACCACCGAAATCTACCTAAAGAAAGAAAAACAAGCTAGGGAATTCTCACCTGTGGTAGTAGATCAAGTCTAGCTAATTGAGTAATAATATGAAGTAAGCTAAGATATCCCGATGTTACTAACAAAGAGGTTATATTTATGGCTAAAACTAATACCACAGAATTACTAGAAACCCTAGCCGCAGAAATTGGTGAAAGTGTTTATATAGATATTGCCAAATGGCATCTATATCTATCTGATGCCAAACTGCATAATGTTGTGGCTGAAAAATTGTATCCTTTAATTACTTCTAAAAGCGTTAATGAAGATCAAGTAATTGCTGCTTTAGAATCTATTACTGTTAAAGTTGGCGGTGGCAGAAATGAAATATCTTTAATTAATTTGTTGCCCTTACAATGTCAAGTTACCTTAGTAGATATTGTCGAAAAATATCAACGGGAAATCTAAGCTTCATTTTCTTCCCATTAGCAAATTTACACATTTAAATAATGGAGGTTGACCAATATGTTTTTACAAATCAAAGATAGCCGCGATTTAGTGAAAATAGTTGATGTTCAAGAACTATTAGACCCCACTAGTAAAATTGTCCATGCCCAAGACCAAGAAGGACAAGAAGAACAAGAAACGGACATTTATCAAAAAGAAGAACTAGTGTTTCCTTCTGGGGAAAAATTACCACGCTGTTGGTTAGATGCCAAATTTAGAGAAAGGGAATCTGTAGCAGCTTAATCGTCATTACATAGGGTGATTTATTTCACCCTGTAATTATAATTGGTATTAACCGCATAGATTGGATTTAAGATTAACTAGAAATGCCAGCCAAAGATATTTATCACAATACAGTTAGAACTGCCTTAGAAAAAGATGGATGGATAATTACAGATGATCCCTTTAAACTAAAGTGGGGGTTACGAGAATTATTTGTTGATTTAGGTGCAAAAAAATTACTGGTTGCGGAAAAAGAAAAACAGAAAATTATTGTAGAAATTAAAAGTTTTATTAGTCCATCTGCAATTGCTGATTTACAAAATGCACTAGGGCAATATCTTTTATACACAGATATTTTAGAAGAAAGCGCAAACGAACATTTGTTATATTTAGCTATTCGTGAATCAACATATAAAGAAATTTTTTCTGAACCTATTGGTACATTAGTTTTAAAAAAACATAAAATCCACTTGCTTATTTTTGATCCCAACCAAGAGGAGATTACACAATGGATAGACTAAATGGATATCAACAAATTATTCAAAAAGTATTAACTGAATATGCAGAAATTCCTTATCATTCCAGAGAACTAAAAACAGAATTAATTATTAGTAAAGATGATAAAGATTATTTATTAATAACTTCTGGTTGGGAAAAAGATGTGAGAGTTCATGCTTGTATTGTCCATATACAAATTATTGATAATAAAATTTGGATTCAAAGGGATGGAACAGAAGATGGAATTGCTAACGATTTAGTTAGTGCTGGTATTCCTAAAGATCAAATTGTTTTAGGCTTTCATCCTTTAGAAATTCGTCCTTATACAGAATATGCTGTTAGTTAAAAATAGAAATAAAAACAAAAACAGATCCCCAACTTCTCCAAGAAATCGGGGATCTAAATTCCTAAACTTCTGCTTTTTGTGTAACTGTTATCCCTTCAGAACCTTTAGCAAAAGCTTTAGAAATCCAATAGGTAAAAATATGAGAAAGGACACCTAAAGGACCTGCAAATAAACACAAAGCTATCGAGTGAATTGTCCAAATTCCGGTTTTTTGTCCTTGCCAATAAATCCATCTACCGACAAATAAATCCATAACCAAAAAGTGAATCCAGCCTGTAGCAGCAGCAGTTTCATCACTAAAAAACCTGGCTATATCTGCTAATTGAGGATTTGATAAAGCTGCGGCGTTTTCTGGGGTAATGCTGATGACAAATAAGTACAAATATGCACCAGCTAAAACTACAAAAGGTAAATAAGATTCCATTACCTTGCGGGTGATATTCCAGTTAGGCAATAAAATCATCAAAGCCCAAAAAGGCAAAACAAAAAGATTGGCAACGTTAAATAAATCTGTGATATTCATATTACAAAGCTACTAATTGAGATTCTATTGCTGAAGATTGTAAATTACGACCGATAAAAACTAAACTGGTTTGTTTTGGTTCTTCTACTTTCCAAGGACGATCATAAAATTTATCAAATCTATTTCCCACACCTTGCATAACTAACCGCATGGGTTTATTAGCAACCGCCACAAAACCTTTAATTCTGTATATTTCTTGTTCTTGTGCCAGCTTTTCTAATGTTGCTTGTAGTTTTTCGGGGTCAAATGTCCGGTCTAAAATCACGTGAGTTGAGTTAATTTCATCATCATGATCATGGTCTTCTTCTGTGTCGTGATGACTAGGACGATCATCTAAATTATCTTCAACTGCGGCAGCAAATCCTAATAAGATAGATGGATCTAATTTACCATAATCACTAGAGACAATTTTCACAACTCTAGGTAATTCTTTCTTGACTAATTCTAAAACTTGTGCTTGTGTTTCTGCATCAACCAAATCAGTTTTATTCAAAATCACTAAATCAGCACAAGCAAGTTGATCTTCAAACAATTCTTGTAATGGTGTTTCATGTTCTAGACTATCATCTTCTTGGCGTTGGGCGGCGATCGCATCTAAATCACTAGCAAATGTTCCCGCTGCAACTGCGGCACAATCTACTACTGTAATTACTGCATCTACTGTAGCAGCGTTGCGGATTTCTTGCCAACGAAAGGCTTTAATTAAGGGTTTTGGTAATGCTAAACCAGAGGTTTCAATGATAATATAATCTATGCTATCGCGGCGTTTAATTAATTCCCTCATTGTCGGGTAAAATTCCTCTTGAACCGTGCAGCATAAACAGCCGTTTGTCAGTTCAAATATGTTAGTTTCTGGATTTGCTTCTGTTTCATCTTCAGGGCAAATTTGACAGGATTTCAATAATTCTCCATCTATCCCCAGTTCGCCAAATTCGTTGACTAATACTGCTATCCGTCGTCCTTGGTTGTTTTGGAGGAGGTGACGGATAATGCTGGTTTTACCGCTTCCTAAGAAGCCTGTGATGACGGTAACGGGGATTTTTGTAGCCATGTTTTCTGTGTGGTTTTGAATCCAATTTTACCATATATCGTCAAACCCAGATCCCCGACTTCTTTGAGAAGTCGGGGATCTAAACTTGTTAAGGGGTTAGGTGTTGATTCGGAAAAATCTGTTCCTGATACGGTAGAGCCGAGTTTTAGAGATTTATTACCTAATCACTATATTTCCAATTCCCTGAAATATCAAATAATTATCTACAATTAATCGTTCTGCTATATCTGGAACTTGTTGATAAAGATAGGTTTTCAATAAATTACTATCACCACCAGTCATTACAACCTGACTACCAGGAAATAACCGCCACCAAGCCTCAATAAAATCCTTTATCCCACTTAATAAAGTGTAAATTACGCCACTTTGAATTGCATCTGATGTATTCATGGCAAAATGTAGTGGTAAAGATATCATTAAACCAGGTTTTAATAATGGTAATTGTCCGGTTTCTTGCCCTAAACTGGCAAATTGTAACCCTAAACCCGGCAAAATTGCCCCACCAACAAAGCATTGATGATTGTCTGCACCTGTAAAAGTCAATGCTGTACCAGCATCAATTACTAATGTGGGAAATCCCCAAGTTATTCCCGCACCCCATACCGCTAAAGCCCTATCAATTCCTAATGTGGGGTACATTCTCTCTAATGGTACATCTTCTAAAGTAATCAGACGCAAATGAGGGTAACTTTGCCACAGTGCGGTTTGACTAGGAACGACAGAAGCGAGAATCAGGGGTATAGGATAATCTGGAATAATGGGAAGATTGTTAGGTAGAGAAATCGCTGTCAGCCAATTATCTAAGGTTGGACATTGAGCTAATTGTTGGATAATAGATGCAGATAGATGAAATATGTCCCCAGTTGAGTATAGGGTTTTATCTATGAATAATGCCCAATGAAGGCGGGAATTGCCCACAATTAGGACTATGGAAAGACGCTGTTGGTCTTTTGACTGAGGATGATTGTTCACAGTTTTAATTTTCTTAACTGAGGTATATGTTTTTTAAGAAAAATTAATATTCAACCCGTGCCACAATAAGAGCAAGGCATAAATACTCAATTTATTAAAGAGGGGCGTTATGGTATTGCTTACCGAGAAACTAGAAAAGCGTCTGACTATAAATACTGTAGAGATTAGTGAAGATACTACCGCAATTCGGTCTTTAGATTGGGACCGCGATCGCTTTGATATTGAGTTTGGTTTACAAAATGGCACGACATACAACTCTTTTCTGATTCGTGGTGAGAAAATCGCCCTGGTTGATACCTCCCATGAAAAGTTTCGCCAACTTTATTTTGATACTCTCACGGGTTTAATTAATCCCCAAGATATTGATTATTTAATTGTGAGTCACACTGAACCAGATCACAGCGGTTTAGTGAAAGACTTGTTACAACTCGCGCCTCATATAACCGTAGTTGCGTCAAAAGTGGCAATTCAGTTTTTGGAAGATATGGTACATCAACCATTTAACCGGAAAATTGTCAAAAATGGCGATCGCCTAGATTTAGGAAATGGCCATGAATTTGAATTTGTCATAGCTCCTAATTTACACTGGCCGGATACCATTTTCAGCTTTGACCACAAAACCCAAATTCTTTACACCTGCGACGCTTTTGGGTTACATTACTGCTCAGAAAGTACCTTTGATGACAATTTAGCAGCAATAGAAGCCGATTTTCAATATTACTACGATTGTTTAATGGGTCCAAATGCCCGTTCCGTCCTGTCCGCAATGAAGCGCATGGGAGAATTGAAAACAATTCGCATGATTGCCACCGGACACGGACCCCTACTATACAATAATGTTGAAGAATTAACAGGACGTTATCGCAGTTGGAGTCAAGGACAAACCAAAGCGGAAACCCCTGTAGGGATATTTTACGTCTCCGAGTACGGTTTTGGCACGCAAATAGCCCAATCTATCGCTAACGGGATTACAAAAACCGGTGTCGCTGTCGAAATAGTAGATTTAGCCAGCGTCAACGAACTACAAGAACTGCGGGAACTGGTAGGACGTTGTACAGGTTTAGTGGTGGGAATGCCCCCAGCATCCAGCAATTCTAACATTCAAGCCGCACTCAGCACCGTTTTAGGTTCTGCCAAAGAAAAACAAGCAATTGGCATTTTTGAAACCGGTGGAGGAGATGATGAACCCACCTATCCCCTATTAAATAAATTCCGGGCTTTAGGCTTAAATATCGCTTTCCCCGTCATTGAAATTCGGGACACACCCACAGCCAACATTTACAAAAAATGTGAAGAAGCTGGTACAGACTTAGGACAATGGGTAACAAGAGACAAAAGCATCAAAGCCATGAAATCCCTGGGTGCTGATTTAGACAAAGCCTTGGGCAGAATTAGCGGCGGTTTATATATCATCACCGCCAAAAAAGACGACGTATCCAGCGCCATGTTAGCCTCCTGGGTAAGCCAAGCCAGCTTTAAACCTCTGGGTTTTTCCATTGCAGTCGCTAAAGATCGAGCCATAGAATCACTGATGCAAGTAGGCGATCGCTTCGTTCTCAACGTACTCGAAGAAGGCAACTATCAACCCTTAATGAAACATTTCTTAAAAAGATTTGCTCCCGGTGCAGATCGTTTTCAAGGAGTCAAAACCCAACCTGCGGAAAATGGCGCACCCATCCTCACCGATGCCCTAGCATACATAGAATGCGAAGTTGTCAGCCGCATGGATTGTGGCGATCATTGGGCAGTATACAGCACAGCCTACGCCGGTAGAGTATCAAATCCCGATGCCATGACAGCAGTACACCACCGGAAAGTCGGGAATCATTATTAGAACCCCACCCCTAGCCCCTCCCCGCAAGCGAGGAGGGGGACAAGAAAGAAACAAATTTCTATTCACATATCTTTGATTTTATTCAACTGTTGGCTCATGAATCAATCCAGAATCAACCGACTCTGCTAACATCTTCTGAGCCGAGCGCTGCTGCAACCTTCTCCGCAACATAAAAGCACCAAATACAATCGCCATACCTGCTGGTGCGGCATTAGACTCAAAGGGAACAGGAGTAGCATTAATTTGGAAACTGTTGAGAAGCGTGCTGTTGGCATAGCTGACGCCGTTATTGGTAAACACATAGCCGTTATAACCCATACCACTAATTCCAGTCGGTGCAACACTTGGGCTATTCGCTCTCCAACCAACAGAACCAGAGGGAACAGTCATTAACAGCCAATAGCGTGTATCTGCTAAAAAGGTGAAGTTTGTAGTTGGTGTAAAGTTAAAATTCCCGACTGCATCACTAGCAGAGCTAGGATTATTAAACGTCAGCGATTCAGGAGTTGTGCCAAGGGGACTATTGCTAGCTTTGGCAGAATCCCTATAGATTTGCAGTTGTACCACATCACCCGCAGTAGTATTATAGTTTACTAGACGAAGCGATACGCTATCTAGGGTATAGTCAGTAGATACAGGTAGAGTAAATCCAATGGCTTTACCCCTTGTACCTGTAGTAGCACTTATCGTAGTACCAAGTCCATCATTTGTAGATGAATAATTACCAAATAAGGTAACGGCTTTAGCAGGGTGAGAAAGAGCTAGAATGCTTACCAGGGAAGCAACTACCCCCCCATTTTTTGAAAATTGGTGCTGATCATGATGTCCCTTGTTTCTTATATTTTTAATTTCCTCAAATGTACCGAATCGGTACTTACTCATATATAGGATTTACGCATTGACAAGATTCCCCAAATATGTGACGTAAATTTTATCCCTTGTAGGGTGCGTCAGACACGATATTTTGACAAAAAAACAGATTCCCTCTATCTGACGCACCCTACTCAATAAGTTATTCCCAAAGCCGAAAACGACGCAATTTCGTTCATTCATATCATGGTAAATTAGTGAGCGTGCGTAAGTCCTAATATAGTACTTGTAAACCAGTCAAATAGTAACACCAAAAGATGAAAAATTATCACATACCCAATCCTAATTCTTGTCCCCCCTCCTCGCTTGCGGGGAGGGGGTTAGGGGGTGGGGTTTCTTGGCAAAGTCCACCGGAAATCTGGTCAAAACTTAAACCTTTAGCCCGACAAATGCGGACAGAAGCCACATTAGCAGAAAAGCAACTTTGGCAAAGATTAAAAAATAAGCAAATGCTGGGTTTGAAGTTTCGTCGTCAGCAGGTTATTGATAGATTTATAGTTGACTTTTATTGCCACGAAGTCAAATTAGTAATTGAAGTAGATGGAGAAATTCACAATTACACGCAAGTAGAAGATGCTATTCGACAAGAGTTTTTAGAGTCTTTGGGTTTGCGGGTGGTGAGATTTAAAAATGAGGATGTTTTGTTCAGGATAGAGGGGGTTTTGGAGGAGATTGGGCGGGTAATAAAACCCCACCCCTAGCCCCTCCCCGCAAGCGAGGAGGGGGACAAGAGAGAAGGGGAGTTATGTTCAGAAATCAAGGAGATAAAGTATCATGTCAGAAACTAAACCCCGTGATGTACAAATATTGCCCATTGGTACAGATACCATAATATTGCGATCGCGCAGTTGGGCAAGATTAAGATTTGAAATTGAATATGCTTTAGCCAAGGGAACAACGGCTAATTCTTATCTCATCCAAGGCGATAAAAATGCCCTGCTTGACCCCCCTGGCGAAACTTTTACCGAAATTTATCTCCAAGCCTTACAACAGCGGTTTGATGTCAAAAAACTCGATTATGTGATTCTGGGTCACGTTAACCCCAACCGCGCCGCAACACTAAAAGCATTACTAGAAATCGCCCCCCAAATTACCTTTGTTTGTTCTAACCCAGGGGCGATAAATCTCCGCGCAGCTTTGGAAAAAGAGGATTTACAAATTTTGGTCATGCGGGGAGAAGATACCCTAGATTTAGGAAAAGGACATCATTTACAATTTATTCCCACACCTAACCCCCGTTACGCTGACGAACTTTGTACCTGGGACCCGCAAACAGAAATCTTATTTTCTGATAAATTATTTGGAGCGCATATTTGCTCAGATCAAGTTTTTGATGAAGGTTGGGAAGTATTTAACGAAGATAGACGCTATTATTTTGACTGTTTAATGGCACCTCACGCCAGACAAATCGAAACAGCTTTAGAAAAATTAGCAGATTTGCCAGTGCGAATGTATGCTAGTGGTCATGGTCCCATAGTCCGCTATGGTTTAATTGATATTACCAAAGGCTATCGGGAATGGACTAAACAGCAAACTTCGGCTGATATGACGGTAGCTTTAATTTATGCTTCTGCCTATGGCAATACTGCAACTTTAGCACAGGCGATCGCTCGCGGCATCACCAAAGCCGGTGTCAGTGTCGAGGCCATTAATTGCGAATTTACCGAACCCGAAGAAATCAAAGCCGCAATTGCAAAATCTGCTGGTTTCGTCATAGGTTCTCCCACATTAGGAGGACACGCACCCACACCTGTGCAAACAGCTTTAGGAATTGTCCTCTCTACTGCTACTAACAATCAATTAGCCGGTGTATTTGGTTCTTTTGGTTGGAGTGGAGAAGCCGTTGATTTAATTGAAAGCAAACTCAAAGACGCAGGATACAGATTTGGATTTGACACCATTCGCGTTAAATTCAAACCCAATGAAGTCACTTTACAAACCTGCGAAGAAGCGGGAACTGATTTCGCCCAAGCATTGAAACGCGCCGCGAAAAAATCAGTCGTCGCTAAACAACCAGCAAGTAATGTAGAACAAGCTGTAGGGCGGATTGTTGGTTCTATATGTGTGGTTACAGCCACTCAAGGTGATGTTAAAACGGGAATGTTAGCATCTTGGGTAACACAAGCCAGTTTTAATCCTCCTGGTTTAACCATTGCGGTAGCTAAAGAACGAGCTATGGAATCCTTATCCTATACAAATAACAAATTTGTAGTTAATATCTTGGCGGAAGGGAAAGAAATTCGTAAGCAATTTATGAAAGTTTACGCCCCTGGACAAGATAGATTTGCCGGTTTGGAAACTCAAGAAGCCAATAATGGCGGGATTATTCTCAATGGTGCTTTAGCGTATTTGGAATGTTCTGTCCAAAGTCGGATGGAAGCTGGTGATCATTGGTTAGTTTATGCCACTGTTGATGATGGTAAGGTCTTAAATCAAGATGCTGTCACAGCAGTACATTATCGCAAATCCGCGAGTTATTACTAACACCTTACGTCTTAGCCCCTCTAGGATTAGATAGAGGGGTAATTTTTTTACGCTATGATGGAGAACGTCTGCCAATATTTTTAATCACTTTAAATAATGCTTGATTTTCAACAATTAGAACCTCAAACACCAAATCATCAAACACAAAATATTGAAATTGAAGATCTTAACACCCAACTATACCAGCACTTTGCTAATAAATTTTGCATAGAAGATGTTCTCAACCGCAAGATTGTTAGTTTTCAGGCTAATAAACTTAAACCTATTTACCGATGGTACAAATATAAAGAAGCTTTTTCTGCTTCATTAGTAAAATATTTACTAGATAAATATATAATCGAATCTGGCGAAATATTAGACCCTTTTGCTGGTAGTGGAACAACTTTATTTGCAGCTAGTAATATAGGATTAAATGCTGATGGAATTGAATTACTATCTATTGGAAAAGAAATTATAAATACTAGGCTCATTTTAGAACAAGAATTTACAGCAGATGATTTCACAAAAATTTTATATTGGTCTAAAAATTTTCCTTGGGAGAAATCAAAAACTCAACAAACTATTCAAGAAATAAAAATTACGACAGGTGCATATCCTCAAGAGACATTAAACGAAATTCAAAAATATATCGGTGCTTACCAAGATGAAAATTGTAGAATCAAGCAAGTATTACAATTTGCACTATTATGTGTTTTAGAAGCAATTAGTTACACTCGCAAAGATGGGCAATATTTACGTTGGGATTATCGTTCTAGTCGTCAACAAGGTAATATACCTTTTAATAAAGGAGAAATTCTCAGCTTTAAACAAGCAATTAGTTTTAAAATTACGGAAATTTTAGCAGATATTCAAACTGGGAGTCAACAAGGTGAACTTTTTCCCAGTAACACTAAACAAGGTGGGATTCGTTTGTTTACAGGTTCTAGCTTAGATATAATGCCACAATTGCCAAATTCTTATTATGATGTAATTCTTACTTCTCCTCCTTATTGCAACCGTTATGATTACACTAGAACTTATGCTTTAGAACTTGCTTTGTTAGGAGTAGGACAAGAGGAAATAGTTAATCTTAGACAACAAATGTTAAGCTGTACGGTTGAGAATAGACCGAAAGATTTATTAGCAATTAATTCTCAATGGTTAAATGCTATTTTGGCTACAGATCAGCAAAAATTACTCCAAGCAATTTTACAATATTTGGAAGAACAAAAATTACAAAAACAATTAAATAATAATGGTATTCCGAGAATGGTAAAAGGTTATTTTTATGAAATGGCTTGTATAATTTATGAATGTTATCGAGTCATGAAACCACAAGGGCTGATGTTTATGATTAATGATAATGTGCGTTATGCTGGTGTGAGTATTTCAGTGGATATGATTCTATCGAATATAGCTGAGTATCTGGGATTTAAAGTAGAAAATATTTTAGTTTTACCCAACACTAAAGGTAATAGTAGTCAACAAATGGGTATACATGGACGTGATGCACTGAGAAAGTGCGTTTATGTTTGGAGAAAAGTTTAATTTAATCAAATTAAGGTAACTAAAATTGGCATATAAAAATCATTTAAATACAGGTCTTGATTTAGTAACAGCTTATGAAAAAACTAGATCTGGTTTTGTTGCTTTAGCTATTGAAAGAAACCGTCGATCTACACCATTTATTGATCAAGCAAGAGTATTAAAAACTATTGCTTCTCAAGTTAATAGTCCTGCTAATTTAATGAATCTGATAGAAATACAACCTGCTTTATTAGCTGCATCTGGAGTTTCTGATAAAGCCGCAGGTTATTTACAGCCACAGCATAAAATACAAGCTATTCAAGGGTTAATTAAGGAGTTTTTAGAACCAGCAGGTTCAGATTTTGTAGAAGAATTAGTTTATAGATTTTTGCTAACAAGAGGAGATACGCTAGGTGGTTCAATGAGGAATGTAGGTGGAGTGTTAGCACAGCGTAAATTAACTCGCGCAATTTTGGCTAATCTTGCACTTGCTAATATTCCTTATTATTGGTTACATTCTACAACTAAAACATGGATTCCAATGACAGAAGAAGATGCAGGAATAGATTTATATGTAAAGGGTTTAAGTTGGTCTATTGGCAATAAAAATAGAACAATAATTTATAATCTGACAGTTCCTTTAGTGAAAAGTAATATTGATGTGTGTCTTTTCAACTGTGGTTATCAAGAAATTTCTCCAGCAACTTATAAAATTCCCAATCTTTATATTGCACTGGGGGAATTAAAAGGAGGAATTGATCCTGCTGGTGCTGATGAACATTGGAAAACAGCAATAACTGCTTTATCTCGAATATGGAGGGCATTTTCTCAAGTTGATTTGTCACCACATACATTTTTCATTGGTGCAGCTATTGAAAAACGTATGGCTGAAGAAATATGGAATGATTTAGAATCTGGTAAGTTGAGCAATGCTGCTAATATGACAAATGATACTCAAGTTGACTCGATCTGTCACTGGTTAATCAGTTTATAGGATTTTTAAGCGCACTCTTGGAGTGTACCATTTACAAGCGATCGCTTTCCTCCCCCCAAGCATCACATTTTTGGAGTTTAGACAAAGGTGATGTAAATGCAATATGCAGGAAAATAAAAAATATATCCCTCGTTCCCAGACTCCGGCTGGGAATGCCTACCAGGAGGCTCTGCCTCCAATCCCAGAATACAAGCCATTTTACCCGATTTTGTGCTGGTACTTGAGGCAGAGCCTCATCAACTGCATTCCTAGTCGGAGACTAGGAACGAGGAAATAGCGAAGCGCTGCTGCAAGCAGTTCGCTAATCCCAAATCCCCCAACGACCATTTTTCGTTGTGTGACAGTTTAGGGTGCGGAAGATGGGTTAAAATATAAGTTTGCCTCACGCAAAGGCGCAAAGGCGCAAAGGTAAGAGTTTTCGCTTACCCCAGGCATCGCACTCTTGGAGTTTACCATTTACAAGCGATAGAGATCGCTTCCCTCCCCCCAAGCATCACATTTTTGGAGTTCAGACAAAGGTGATGTAAATGCGATATTTAAGAAAATAAAAAATATATCCCTCGTTCCCAGACTCCGGCTGGGAATGCCTACCAGGAGGCTCTGCCTCCAATCCCAGAATACAAGCCACTTTACCAGATTTTGTGCTGGTACTTGAGGCAGAGCCTCATCAACTGCATTCCTAGTCAGAGACTAGGAACGAGAAAATGAGAGAAATTATTTATTTTTTTATTTAGTTGACAAATGATTGATTAATGTGTATAGCTAAAATTTGTTTTTTATGGTACGAATTTGTGATTAGTGATTACTAAAATGCACCAGAAGGTGCTATATTAAATATGTCAATAAAAAAAGGGCAGTGCTACCAACACTACCCAGTTTCCGGTGTATTTAAGAATCCAAGCAAAATCTTACAGTGCTTGTTATGAATACACGAGATTGCTTTACTGATTTAAGCTGAACATTTTGTTCTTTTATTTCTCCTTAATTTTCGTAACTACTGATTCTACTGTCTTGACTGTCGAATCGCTGTACTTAGCCGTAGTTGCTACATTGTGAGAGATATAGGATATCGCGCACAAGCACGCAAAAATACAAAAATAGTGCTTAAGCACTTTTTCCTCCATGAACTAATTTTACATTGAAGTTTACCCCAACTAACAGATAGTTACTGGGGGTAATCCCCTATGTATTGCTACATAGGATAATTAAAAGTGTAACATACTATAAATGAATTTAGTGCAATTTTTTAAACCTAATTGCTGATTTAGGTAAAAAATCACCAGATGGTAATTCCATGCAAATGGAAAAAATATCAATTTTCTTACCAGCACTATTAGTACAGTTTTTTGAGAACTACAAAATTATTAAAGTGTGTAAATCTAGTTCTTAAGTAATAAAGTTAGCACTGGATTTATTGCAATATCAAGAATTAGAACAAGCATATAGTGAACTTGACATTTCTTTTTTGCAGCCGTTATGTATCAAACAGACCCACCGCGTTCTGCTAAGGAATTCCTACCGACAATGTATGATTTACCTAGCGAAGATCCAGAGGAACCCGGTTTGCCAGACGAATTTCATCTTTTACAACCCCAGTTATTACGGGAAACTTTTTGTCCGTCAAAGTTCCCGGAAAATCAGGTATTTATCGCCACAGACTTAAATCTTTACTACGATGTTCATCATCCATTATGGTATAAACGCCCTGACTGGTTTGCTGTAGTTGATGTCCCCAGGTTGTATGCACAAAAAGAACTGCGGCTGAGTTATGTGGTTTGGCAAGAAGGCGTTAATCCTTTTGTAGTGGTAGAATTTATTTCACCAGGAACCGAAAAAGAAGATTTAGGGAGAACCTTACGAGATGCTAGTCAACCTCCAACTAAATGGGTAGTTTACGAACGAGTTTTAAGAGTACCTTATTATCTAGTTTTTGACCGTTACACTGACCAGTTAAGAGCATTTCAATTACAGGGAAGTAGTTATGCTGAATTGGAAATTAATCAACCGCGTGTATGGCTAAATGATATTGAATTAGGTTTGGGACTGTGGCAAGGTGTTTATGAAGGCATTGAACGGCAGTGGTTACGCTGGTATGATGCTTCAGGTAACTGGGTTCTCACACCGGCAGAACGGGAAAGAAAACAAGGGGAGCGAGAAAGAAGACGTGCAGAAAGATTAGCAGCACAATTACGCGCTCTTGGTGTTGAACCTGATTTTGGTGATGATGAAGAGGGCTAAACTGCTGACTCTGAAAAATTTAACCCAGAACAATTTCTGTGAGGGCTAGAAGTATGGCTAACGCCACGCCGCGCTATCAGGAGTATGGCTAACGCCACGCCGCGCTATCAGGAGGATTTAGAAGAAGTTAGAAGTAATATCAAGTCTGGAAAATTGAACGATTTTTGATGCTATGATCACACTTTCCTTGCACCTCATTTATCTTTCATACAGATGAGACTCTTCATGCGTCTGGGTTGTAGGTTTATTCAGCAAGCCCTAAGTATCAGCAAATATTACTCAAAAGATGGAAGCATAAACACAGAAAAAGATGATAATTAGAGAGGATTAGTATCTATAAATCTCTGTGTAGGTTAGAAAAATGGCAGCCCAAAAATTGAGCGAAACCGAACTAACATTAGCCCTGAATAGTTTACCAGGATGGCAAATCAAAGAGGGCAAATTATACAAAGAATATAAATTTAGCTCTTTTGCAACGGCGTTGGGTTGGATGGTTAGTGCGGGTGTTCACGCGGAAAAACTTGGACATCACCCGGAATGGTTTAATGTTTACAATACTGTTCAGGTTAATCTTATTACCCACGATATCGGTAATGCTATCAGCAATTTAGATGTGGAACTGGCAAAGAAAATGGAGGAATTAGCGCCGTAATAGCCCCGGCGAATATAATTCACGGCTATACAAACAAAGTCCGCCTGCGCGGACTAATAAAGAAAAATTAAGGGTTTGAACCCACTTAGGTGGGTTTTGCTTGTGTAGATGCGGTTTCTAACCGCCGATTTCATGTTTAAGTTGACTAACTCGTTTCTTGAATCTGTAATCTAATTGTGTGTTCTATTGTTCCGCTTAATTGCAGTTCCATGATTTCCCCTCCTAGAGGTTCTATGCAGGTGAGGAGCGATCGCAAATTGGGTGTACTTGCACCAGTATCTACATATAATCTATCTGCTAAACTACTGATTTTTTTCCAGGTCATATACAACTTGCCGATGGTTTGTTCAATTTGCGATGCTTGATTTACCAAGTCAGCAGCAATACTTAAACAACCGACTCTTTGCGCTTCTTCTAAGGCAGTTTCAATATCCACATCTTCCGCTATTAAGGCTTGCACTTGGGCGGCAGATTTGAGGTATTTGGCTAATTGTCGGGCTTCTGAAGTGGCTTGTTTGACTGTATCAACGTCAGGATTGGCGGCTATATCCCTTTGTAATGCCTTTTGGTGCAATTCGGGCAGTTTTTCCATTTCCTTGACCAGAGGGGCAATGTAGCGCGGTGGCAGACTGTTATCTGCGGCTTTTTCCCTGACTTCTTCTGGTAATAAATCGGAGGACATGGCTGTCCATTCGTCGCTGAGTTGACGGACTTCTCTGCGGGTAATGCGATCGCCTTTCTCCGCAGCTTCACTGACCATCTGTTGTACTTCTGGAGACGCTTTGGCGGTTTCTACAAATGCCCGTTTACTAAAGTTATTAACCGTATCTGGGTTCAGTTTGCCATCTGATATCAAGGTATCAGCACTATTGGCTAATTGAATCCAACTATAGGCTTGAGTTTTACTGATTTCGCGTTCTTTGAGCCATTTAAGGAAACCCGCACCGCGTCCATCTCCGCCCTTTTTCTCTCGGTCACGGATAGCGCGTAAAATGCGACCACGCCAAATTTCTGTTTGTAAATCAAAGCGATCGCATACCTGCCATGCTACATCAAGTTGTTGTAAAAAATCGGACTCAGGAATTTGTTCATCTTCTGGATCAGGTAATGCAAAGTCTAAATCTGCTGGCTGTTGGAGTGCAGCAGCAATGTCATTCATGGAGTCGGTATCTTGCACGATAGATAGCTGGTTGAGGTATGCGATTTAGCTTATGTTCACACAATTTGTGTCTAGAAAATCGGTGAATTAAGCAATTAAATATTTTACTTTAAAAATTAAATTTTAGGTGACTGGGAAAATGAGAAAATGAATAAACTGGGAGGTAGAGCAAATAAAGGGGCTAAAGAAAATATTTATCTTCACTTTTGCCTTTTATTCTGTCACCGTGGCGTAGCACCTGTAACCTGTAACCTGTAACCTGTAACCTGTAACCTGTCACCTGTCACCTGTCACCTGTCACCTGTCACCTATTTCCCTTATGAA
Organism: Aphanizomenon sp. UHCC 0183; assembly: GCF_009712065.1. Taxonomy (NCBI): domain Bacteria; kingdom Bacillati; phylum Cyanobacteriota; class Cyanophyceae; order Nostocales; family Aphanizomenonaceae; genus Aphanizomenon; species Aphanizomenon sp. UHCC 0183. Next base: position 42,414 of record NZ_VILC01000003.1, read on the forward strand.
ACAAACCGCCAAAATCCTTGATGGTAAAGCATTAGCCGATAAAATTCAGCAAGAACTTAGTGAGACAATTAGCAAATTACAAGGTAAAATTGGGCGATCGCCTGGATTAGCGGTATTAATGGTGGGAGATAACCCAGCCTCAGCCGCTTATGTTCGTAACAAAGAAAAATCCTGTGCTAAAGTCGGAATCGCCTCTTTCGGTAACCACTTTCCTACCCAAACCAGCCAAACTGAATTAGAGGAAGTAATTGCCCAACTCAACGAAGATGAAAGAGTAGACGGGATTTTAGTCCAGTTACCCCTTCCCAATCATTTAGATGCTGTCAGTCTATTACATCAAATTGCACCGGATAAAGACGCTGACGGACTCCACCCCGTGAACTTAGGACGACTGGTGCGAGGTGAAACAGGTTTACGCAGTTGTACTCCTGCCGGTGTGATGCGATTGTTAGCAGAATATAAAATTCCTTTACAGGGCAAAAAAGCTGTGGTTGTAGGACGGAGTATTTTAGTAGGTAAACCGATGGCTTTGATGCTACTAGAAGCTAATGCTACAGTTACCATTGCCCATTCTAAAACCCAGGATTTACAAGATATTACCAAAAATGCTGATATCTTGATTGCTGCCACCGGTATTCCCGGCATGATTAGTGCTGATATGGTAAAGTCGGGCGCAATTGTGGTAGATGTAGGAATAAACCGGGTTACAGATAGTAATGGCAAAAGTCGGTTAGTTGGTGATATTCAATTTGAAGCGATCGCTAATGTGGCAGAATATATTACTCCTGTTCCTGGTGGTATCGGTCCAATGACAGTAGCCATGTTATTGCAAAATACTGTTTCTAGCTATTTACAAACAACAGGCAACTGAGAAATAATTTTTATGAATATTCATGATTCCTCAGTACAACGGGAATCAACAGCGGATTTTAGATTTATTCCCCGCACAAATTCGGGGACTTGAAACTCTTTAAGATTTTCAATCCAAAATCTAAAATCCTGTGAGTGTTTCCGCCCCAAACCCCCGTAAAATTGGTACATAGATCACAAACAACCCAATATTTTCAAAAGTCAAGAGGAATACAAAGCATGGTAGCAACGGATAAAAGATTGGAAACCCCAAAAAAATCAGAATCGGCTAGTTTTAACCTCGCTACCTATCTCAAAGAACGACAACAGCTTTGCGAACAGGCTTTGGACAATTCCATTACCGTCGTTTATCCAGAAAAGATTTATGAAGCCATGCGCTACTCACTCTTAGCTGGAGGTAAACGAGTTCGTCCTATTCTCTGTCTCGCTACTGCTGACATGATTGGTGGCACAATAGAAATGGCCATGCCTACAGCCTGTGCCGTAGAAATGATCCATACCATGTCATTGATTCATGATGATTTACCCGCAATGGATAATGATGATTATCGTCGCGGTAAACTCACAAATCATAAAGTTTATGGTGAAGATGTCGCTATTTTGGCAGGAGACGGTTTATTGGCTTTAGCCTTTGAACACGTAGCCGCCCAAACTCCTGCAAATGTACCCAGAGATAGAGTATTACAAGTCATCATTCGTCTGGGTAAAGCATTAGGCGCGGCTGGCTTAGTCGGTGGTCAGGTAGTAGATTTAGAATCCGAAGGTAAATCCGATATTTCCTTAGAAACCCTGAATTTTATTCATAATCATAAAACAGCAGCCCTGTTAGAAGCTTGCGTAGTTTGTGGGGGAATTATTGCTGGTGCATCCGCTGAAGATGTGCAAAAATTAACTCGTTATTCTCAAAATATTGGTCTGGCTTTCCAAATCATTGATGATATTCTAGATATCACTGCTACCCAAGAGCAGTTGGGTAAAACCGCTGGGAAAGACCTCACAGCCCAGAAAGTTACCTATCCTAGTCTGTGGGGAATTGAAGAATCTCGCGCCAAAGCCCAACAACTGGTTGCTGAAGCTTGTGCTGAATTAGAATCCTATGGTGAAAAAGCCATTCCTTTGCAAGCGCTCGCTCACTTTATCATCAACCGCAATAACTAAGCCCAATTGTGGATTTTAACTAAATTTTGGCTTCTACTGCCGTTTTTCCTCCATACAATCACTGCTTACACTTACTAACTTCACCAAAATACCATGCAGGACATAGGCGAAATTGTTAACAACCGGGTGCTGCTGGTTGCGCTTGTAGCTTGTTTTGTAGCTCAAGGATTAAAGCTTATCGTTGAGTTAGTCAAACATCGTAAATTAAACGTGCGTGTTTTAGTAACTACTGGAGGTATGCCCAGCGCCCATTCAGCCCTAGTAACAGCCCTAGCAGACGGTGTTGGCCAAACTTTAGGTTGGGCATCTCCAGAATTTGCTCTAGCTACAGTTTTTGCTATCATCGTTATGTATGATGCCGCTGGAGTGCGTCAAGCTGCTGGTAAGCAAGCAAAAATCCTCAATCAAATGATTGATGAATTATTCCATGAAAAACCGGACTTTTTTCAAGACCGTCTCAAGGAATTATTAGGACATACACCAGTTCAAGTTATCGCTGGTTCAGTTTTGGGTGTAGCTATTTCTTGGTTAGCACGGGCTGTTTATTAGTCGGTTGTTCGTTGTCAGTCGTCAGTGGTCAGTTGTTAACTAACTCTTAACGGACGGTTGAGCGCAGTAAAACTACTTTCCGACCATCTGCTAATATGGCTACAAATCCGCTTTCGCTGAGTTTTTGTAATGTATTATATGCTTCTTTTTGGTTGGTAGTATAAACTGCCAACAGGTAAGGGCGTTGTCCATAGGAGACAAAACCCACATCACCTCCTACGGATTTTTGCAGGCTACTAACCATTTCTGGACGGTTAAAATAATCAACCAGAATTGCATAACCTTCCCCTAATATTTTGGGGTTATAGCTAATTTTTGAAGTTGGTAATTTTGGTGTTGTTTGTGGTACTTGTTGAGGTGCTTGTTGAGGTGCTTGTTGGGTAGCGCGAGTGGTGATAATGGCAGATAAACCAACTATATTCTGAATATACCTTGCCCAGCGATTGGCATCATCAATATTTTTAAACCCACCAATTCGCGTTACTGTTTGATTATTATATTTGCAAGTAACTGTTTTTAATTCAGTCGGTAATGCACTACGCAACTGCTTTTGATTTTCAGTTGTGGGACTTACTACTAATAATAAATATTCTCCCGCATTTGGTGGTTGACAATTAGTAAGATTTTGTTGAGCAATAACAGGATTGATATTGCTAATTAAGGGAGTAACTGCTAGTAATAAGGCACTTGGTAAGATTGTTAATATTTGCATAAATTGGTAATTGGTCATTGGTAATTGGTAATTGGTCATTGGTCATTGGTCATTGGTAATTGGTAATTGGTAATTGGTAATTGGTCATTGGTCATTGGTCATTGGTAATTGGTAATTGGTAATTGGTCATTGGTCATTGGTCATTGGTAATTGGTCATTGGTCATTGGTCATTGGTCATTGGGGAAGAGGTGAAATTCTTATATATTCCCCGTTCCCCGTTCCCCGTTCTCTGTTCCCTATTAAGAAGTTGTGGTAAGGGATGCTAATGGATTTGGTATAGTGTCGCTAGGGGCGGATAATTCTCCAGTAATCACATACTCTAACCGCAGTTTTAGCCAAGTTATAAATTGCGAATTGGTGGAAATAATGGCTGCCGCAGGTTGGGGACATTTCTTTTTAATACCTGCCATTTTTGGTGTTTCTAAAAAAGCGGGTTGCTTAACTAACCAAAAATCAATTTCTTTTTCTTGTTCATGATAGTTACGAGTCCGTTCTTTGAGAACTTCGTCTATTGGTTCTTGTTCCATAAGAAAGTGTTGACTGGCCAAAACGTAATAGTATGTTTGCATTTTCTTTGCTTGCTGACTAATCTATAATTTTAGGTTACTGCGGTAATATCCCCGACTTCTAGTATTAATTCATCATTTATTAACATCATGAAAACAGAAGTCGGGGATCTGCTATAATTTTAGGGTACAGTGTTGAATCTGTACCCTGAGCGATTAACTTTTCTTTAATCCCTGAAACCAAGAACCAAAAGGACAACCACCGCTCTTATTTTCACTATTTTCTAGTTTGCCACCTGCTGTCAGGCTTTCTAAAAATAGGGCATTATCAAAATAGTGTTCTAAGGAAACAATTTTTAAATCTTCGGTGACATGAGCAACACTCATACCGATAATTTCAACTGTTTTCCCTGTGGGTGCATAATCTTTATACTTACCCTGAAAATGTCCCCAGTGTCGCCATTTAAATGTAACATTGGGAGGACCAGAATAAACCGCCAATACTTCCCAGGGAAATCCTTGAGGAAAGGTACTATGAAAGATATCATGGGATGATTCAAAACTTTCCTCTGAAGCTTTGTAATGTTCAGAATCAGCCATAAATAAATTATAAGTACCTGATTTACCTAACTCGGCGGCGGTGTATTCTTGACCACCATTGCTTGTTACCCGGAATTTGTCATTGACGATAGATAACCACTGTTCGGGGTTAGTTTTCCATGACACTTCCATTTCAAAGGTTCTCACCAGATTTTCAACTATAGCTTCTAGTGTACCTTCGAGATGATGGTGGATACTCTCTTTTGCTAGGTTTTGCTGAGAACGGCTATAGTCAGGAGATTTTTGATTGCGCCATTGAGCATCAGTGCTGGCTGCAATTACCTTGTCTCTATCTTGTACCCATAGGGGCAAGTTGTTAGACTGTTGAGAATTCATAGTAGGTTGAAGTTTCCAAATGTGACTCTAATTTTCTGGAATTACGCAGCTATAACCCCTCTAGTAGTCTGTCAAGCAGGGAGGTGGGGGAGGTGGGGGAGGTGGGGGAGGTGGGGGATGTGGGGGAGGTAGGGGAGGTAGGGGATGTGGGGGAGGTGGGGGAGGTGGGGGAGGTGGGGGATGTGGGGGATGGAAGAACAGAAGTTTTTTCCGATCATTACCCGTCAAAATAAATTTGACGAACTACTAGTCCAAAGAGGCAAAAGGTAGGGGGAATATATTTCCCAATTACCAACTACCAACTACCAACTACCAATCACCAATCACCAATTACCAATTACCAATTACCAATTACCAATTACCAATTACCAATCACCAATCACCAATTACCAATTACCAATTACCAATTACCCCGCATTGCTTCTTTCATTTCTCGAACTGCTCTTTCTATACCTACTAAAGCTGCCCGACTAATGATAGTATGACCGATGTTGAGTTCTTCCATGCCTGGAATTGCAGCAATGGGGTAAACGTTCCAGTATGTGAGTCCATGACCTGCATTCACCCGTAAACCTGCTTTAATGGCTTGTTCACAGCCTTGGGCTAATAAAGCTAGTTCTTTTTGGCGAGTTGTTTCGTCTTTGGCTTCCGCATATTGTCCTGTATGCAGTTCAATAAATTTGGCTTTTACCTTGACAGATGCCTCGATTTGTGGTGGTTCGGCATCAATAAACAAACTTACGGGAATGCCAGAATTTTGCAACTTATCAACTATCTCTCCTATTCTAGCAATTTGTCCGACAATATTTAACCCACCTTCTGTTGTTACTTCTTCCCGCTTTTCCGGTACTAAGGTAACATAATCGGGTTTGATATCTAGGGCTATGGCTAACATTTCTGCTGTTGCTGCCATTTCTAGGTTTAAATGGGTTCTCACCGTTTCCCGCAATAGTCGCACGTCTCTATCTTGAATATGTCTTCTATCTTCGCGCAAATGGGCGGTAATGCCATCAGCACCTGCTAATTCTGCTAATACTGCTGCTGCTATGGGGTCTGGTTCTACTGTGCGCCGTGCTTGGCGGATGGTAGCGATATGGTCAATATTAACACCGAGTGTAGGCACGCCTGGTTTCTCCTGTTTAACGGTTCTCAGATGTTGATTTTACAGGAAATTCCAATTCTAGGGGTGAGCGATCGTATTATAAAGAAAGATAATTCTTAAAAAATTGGATAATCTTTGAGGCGATATGCTTTTAGAACTGCAACAAATTATTGTCAATCCAGGTCAACAAATGTTACTTAAGGATATTAGTTGGCAGCAGTTAGAAAAGATTTTGGAGGAAATGGGAGAAAAACGTGCAGCACGTATTTCTTATAGTGATGGTTGGTTAGAAATTATGGTTCCTTTACCTGAACATGAAAAAGATAAAGAGATATTTGGTGAATTAGTCAGAATTTTATTAGATAAATTAGAAATTGATTTTGAGCCTTTTGGTTCTACGACACTTAAAAATGAGAGAATGAGACAGGCGGTAGAACCAGATACGAGTTTTTATATTCAAAATCAAGCTGCTGTAATTGGCAAAAATCGGATTGATTTAAATATAGATCCACCACCAGATTTGGCTATTGAAATTGATATTACTTCTCGGACTCGATTTGACAATTATGAGATTTTGGGAGTTCCTGAACTTTGGCGATATCAACAACAAGGTTTGGAGATTTTCTTGTTACGGGAAGGGAAATATATAAAATCTTCATCTAGTCCTAATTTTCCTAATATTCCAATTATTGAATTAGTTAATGAGTATGTGCAGCAGTGTTTGACTATTGGGAGAAGTCAGGCTATGCGGAATTTTAGGAATTGGGTTAGGGATAATTTGTAATTGCTATTTAGTAAAGTTGTAAAATTAAGATTCACCAAAGTGAAGCATTAGCAACTAGTTAGAGACCTCCAGTTTCTTGAAGCTGTCTTATCATGTTTTTACCTTGTTCTGTCTGAAGTAGATTTGCATACGCTTCACCAGCTTGCTGTTGTTCTTGACCATTTTCCTTAACCACTACATAAAAATCAACAGGGAGTGGATATTCACCACTATAAATCGCTTCTATGTTAACCTTATTACGCTTGCCAGGTCCACATTCAGCAGGTGACACGAAGTTTTGTTGTTGGTATGGATAGAAAGTTTTACCCTTATTAATAATAGGTAAAGTCTTAACTCCACACTGTGGTACTATATCTGAGATAGGTCCTACAAAGATTCCCCCAGGTTCTTTAGTGATTTCTTGGAGTCCTTCATTAGTTGTATTAACATAGTTAATATTTTTGTCATCAAAAGCTATAATTCCTAAACTTTTTCTAAACTCATTCATGCTTATAAAATTATTACCACGCTCATAAAGCTTAATTGGGATATCTGCTGGATTACCAGCCTGTCTCCAGTTGTTAATCTTTCCACTAAAGATTTCACTTACTTGGTCTTTGGTCAGAGAATTGATCTCTAATTTGGGGTTAACGGCTACTGCTACACCACTTTTAACAACCGGAATTGCTTTAAGACTAAAATACTTTTTTCCAGCTTTGTCCTTCTCTAAAGAGGAAACATCACGAGATAATAGAGCAAAATCCAGTTCACCATCTATTAACTTCTCAATACCTATTCCAGAACCTTTTACGAACTCCTTTCTTATGTTGATATCAAATTGAGGATGAGTCTTTTTAATTTCTGATTCTAACGTTGGGTATATAAAACTCCAGGAAGTGCTGCCACCGTATTTAAATTTTCCTTTAGGTACATTGTGGACTTGTGCAAATTGGTTGGTAATTTTTATTGGAGGTAACTTACATGGAAGACATTCTTTATCCGGCTTAATATACCATGCTACCGCAAAACTAATAATTCCTAGACTCAATATTCCTATAAATTGATTACCTAGATTAAGTTTTCTTTTGTGAGAATCTTCTATTTTGGCTGTATCTTCATCTCTAAGTCCTAACACTTGCTGAAGACGTTTCAATTCAGCACGAGTTTTATCACTAACACGGAATTTACCTTTAATTGTTTGGAGAAATGCTTTCTGATATTCCTGTAAATTTTCTTTGTAGTCTTGATAAGGTTTTAAAACATCAGCCTCTATAGTCGCCGCTTCGTCAGGTGTTAGTACCAATCTTTTTTTTTGGTTATCTAAAGTAATACGACCAAGATTATCAATCTCACCGTCCCTTACCCAATATTCAACTTCTCGACGATATTTGAGATTGGGATCATCAATAGGTGCTTTAGCAAGCTGAATTTTATAACCTTCTTTGACAGCATATATCTCCGGTTTCATTCCTGGAGTGGCTTCTTGAACCTTACTTTTGGCGTATTCATGCAATTCATCAACGGAAATCGAACCATCTTCGTCCCGGTCTGCTGCACCAGTTTTCAGCCCCTCAACTATGTAGCGGGTGTAAGTTGAGGTATCTGCCCCTTGCAGTTCAAAGGAATATTGAGTGGAACTTGAAGAAGTGAGAACAGCCCTCCCTTCTCCACCCAATTGATTTTTGATATCTACAAAACCATCACCTTTCGCTGATAACTCTTTACCAAACGCACCACTAAAGCAACAATCAAGAATCACCACCTCGCGTTTAGAGCGGCTATTTTTCATGACTTGATGGACAACTTTAGCTGATACTGTTGTAGACTGTAGTAAATTTTTACGAGTGTTGTGAGTAGCAAAGTAAAGATTACCCTCTTCATCTTTAATGCCATGACCAGAGAAAAATAGTAGCAAGAGGTCATCTTTTTGACGATCATCAAACAACATTTCGATGGCTTCTTCCATTTCTTGTCGTGGAGGATTTACCAGCACTTTGACCTCATCAAAACCGCCAATTTCTGGGTTTTCCAAAACTTGCCGCATGGCTTCAACATCTTTTGTCGCTGCTGGTAACGGGGTAAGACCAGGCTCATACTTACTAACTCCTATGAGTAGGGCTATTTTCGCCATCTCGTTATTCTTTCCTTATATTGTGTAATTTCTTAGTTACCTGCAATAAATTTTTGTGCTAATTCCAGTGCTGCTGTTAGTTCTTTCTGACCATTGGCTTTCACTTTCACCTTTTTTCCGTTGAATTCAACTTCCAATTCAATACTTTTGTTACCCAAGCTGCCCAACCATGCCAACAATTTATAACAATTACTAATAGTGACCTCAGCTTGCAAAGCCCCGACTAAAAAACCACCAACAGATTTAGCTCCTTCTGGTATTTCTGTCACTTCTACAAATCCAGCACTTTCCACATCTAAGTCTTTAATTTCTCCCAGCAGATTTCGTGTTTCCCGTTCCTGCTCCTCTGCATCGAAATCTGGATTGAAAAGAGTAATTGTGAATTTAACATGGGATTCTGAACTCATATTGCACCTGAGAAGTTTTTTTAAAGAGTTGATTATTATGATATATGCTTGTCTGTAATAATACGGGATAAAATCGGAAATTTTTCTAAATTTTCAGCAATTACCTCCATAATCAAATACTTTAAGTAGTGAGACAGAATTAATTACACAATTTCATTGCGTAAGCGTT
>NZ_VILC01000003.1:52008-94476 GCF_009712065.1 Aphanizomenon sp. UHCC 0183
TACCTCCCCTACCTCTCTTCTCCCCGTGCTTCCCCCACGAATGGACACCGGAAAATTTAATCCTGGAAAATGTAGTCTTCTAGGGGCTAAAATTGTTACGATAATTTCAGATTTGTTGTTGAAACCTTGATCCAATCTGAAACCTTAGAATTACTAGAGTGGCCCCGTCTGTGCCAGCACCTTTCCACCTTTGCGGCAACTAAGTTAGGGGCGATAATTGCGCGTAACCTGCCGATTCCTGAGACTCAGGTAGAAAGTGAACAGTTATTAGCGCAAACCAAAGAAGTTTACGAACTGGAAAGTCGTTTACATCCAGGGTTGTCCTTTGAGGGAATACAGGATATTGGTGATTCCCTGGAACGGGCAATACTCCAAAGTATTTTACCTGGTGAGGAACTGTTGGCGATCGCTACTACCTTGGCGGGAACAAGAAATTTACGTCGTGTTATTGATAATCAAGAAAATGTCCCGGTTTTATCCGATTTAGTTTCCCAATTGCGAACTTACCCCGAATTAGAACAGGAAATCCACCGTTGTATTGATGAACGGGGGCAAGTAACTGATCGTGCTAGTCAGAAAATGGGAGAAATTCGCATAGAATTACGGAAAATTCGCGGACAAATCACCCAAAAACTCCAAAATATTATTCAAGCTAAATCGGGCGCTGTTCAAGAACAGTTAATCACCCAAAGAAGCGATCGCTTTGTTATCCCCGTTAAAGCCCCCCAAAAGGACGCAATTCCCGGCATTGTTCACGACACCTCTACGAGTGGTGCAACCCTGTATATAGAGCCTAATAGTGTCGTACCATTGGGTAATCAACTGCGGCAAGTCATCAGAAAAGAACAAACTGAAGCAGAAGTAATTCGCCGGAATTTAACAGAGAAGGTGGCCGCAGTTACCCCAGACTTAGAAAGATTATTAGCTATTGTCACCACCTTAGATTTAGCAGTTGCCAAATCCCGTTACAGTCTGTGGATAGGTTCTAACCCCCCGCGTTTTGTGAATCGAGAAGACAATGAAATTATCACCTTGCGAAATCTGCGCCACCCCTTGCTAGTCTGGCAACAGCAGCATGAACAAGGAAATCCAGTCGTACCTGTAGATTTGTTAATTAGTCCCCAAATTCGGGTAGTTACAATTACCGGACCCAATACAGGTGGAAAAACTGTCACCTTAAAAACCTTGGGATTAGCCGCTATCATGGCAAAAGTAGGTTTATTTGTTCCCGCCCGTGAACCCGTAGAAATGCCTTGGTTTTCGCAAATTTTAGCTGATATTGGGGATGAACAATCTTTACAACAGAGTTTATCCACATTTTCAGGGCATATTCGCCGCATTAGTCGAATATTAGAAGCATTAGAGTCAGGAGGTAGGGGCGCAGGGCCTGCGCCCAACAATCAGGAAGAAAAAGAAGAAGGAGTCAGGAGTCAGGAGTCAGAAGAAGAAATCAAACTACCAATCCCCAGTCTCCAGTCCCCAGTCCCCAGTTCCCAATCCCTAGTTCTACTTGATGAAGTTGGTGCAGGTACAGATCCCGTTGAAGGAAGTGCATTAGCGATCGCTTTACTGAAATATCTCGCCAATCATACCCAGCTAACAATGGCTAGTACCCACTTTGGCGAACTCAAGGCATTAAAATATGAAGATCCTCGGTTTGAAAATGCTTCCGTAGAATTTAACGAAACCACACTTTCACCCACTTACCGTCTATTGTGGGGGATTCCTGGACGTTCTAACGCCCTGAGTATTGCCTTGCGTTTAGGCTTAAAACCAGAGGTAGTAGCAGAAGCGAAAACTCAAGTGGGAGAAGCCACAGACGAAGTAAACCAAGTTATCGCCGGTTTAGAAGCCCAACGTCGCAATCAGGAAACCAAAGCCGCCGAAGCCCAAAAATTATTACGTCAAGCCGAACGATTATATAAAGAAGTTTCTGACAAAGCCGCGTCCTTAGAAGCCAGAGAAAAAGATTTGCGGGCTTCCCAAGAAATCGCCGTTCAACAAGCAATTACCCAAGCCAAAGGCGAAATTGCCCAAGTAATCCGCCGCTTGCAAAAAGGCACACCTAACGCCCAAGATGCCCAACAAGCCACCACCAACCTCAATCAAATTGCCCAAAAATACGAACCTGCACCACCACCTAAACCTAAGCCTGGGTTTATGCCGAAAGTGGGCGATCGCGTACGAATTCCCAAATTAGGTCAAACCGCCGAAGTTTTAACAATTCCTGATGCTGACGGCAACTTTAATGTCCGTTTTGGCATCATGAAAATGACAGTCCAACTCCAAGATATAGAATCCTTAGATGGACAAAAACCCGAACCCATAGTTAAACCAAAACCGGCCCCAACGATAGTTACACCACCACCAGCCCCAGCCATTCGTACCTCCAAAAATACTGTGGATTTGCGCGGAAAACGAGTAGCCGATGCCGAATATATCTTAGACAAAGCTATTTCTGAAGCCGCTGGACTCCTATGGATTATTCATGGACACGGTACTGGTAAACTTAAGCAAGGAGTCCACGGTTTTTTACAACAACACCCCAGAGTTACCCACTACGAACCAGCAGAACAAGCCGATGGTGGTACTGGTGTTACTATTGCTCATATCTAAAGGGAACAGGGAACAGGCAGGGGGCAGGGGGCAGGGAGAAATAACTCCCAATCACCAATTACCCATTCCCAATCTCGTTTCCAAATAGGTAACATTGACATACCTCCTCGTCAATCAGTCCGAGGATTCCTTAACGCTTCATTGGGTTGTGCTATTTCGATTTAGTCTTACCATCCCTCGACGTTCGTTTATAGTCTCCTAATGCCCTATGGCGACTATATCTAGTTTCCCATAAAGCCATCCTAGAAGAACGGGGCTTGTATCCCATATTTTTGGTCACAACTTCTTTCAGCCTGATCATTTATGCTAAAAGTTATGCACTCAACCGCCAATCCGACTATACCAAAATCACCTTGGGAGGATTTAAACCAAATCCCAGTCCCAAACACAACTCAATGGGAAAATATTAAAACTCAGTTAGATTTAGTGCTATTAGCCCTAGAAACCTTAACTGGTATTGGTTCAGAAGCCATGCTTTCAGCCGCAGTTAGTCTGAACTTAGAATCCAAAGTACCAGATCGGGTAGCATTGTGGCGATTGCGGCAATCCAATCCCCTCCGCAAAAGTCAAGGGGGACGGAAAAAGTTAGATGTGGAAGAAGCGCGATCGCTAGTTCTCATTATCTGCCATCTCGCCAAACAACACCAAGAATTAATTCGTCGGGCTGTAGGTTTATTAGAACAATTGACAGCAAATAAGCAAAAACCTCATCAAGCCGCCCTATTAGGAGACTATATAGACGCTTTTTGTAATACCTACCAAGACCGGATGGAAGAGGAAGAAGCAACTTCAACAGATTTACTTACCAACCTCGCCCTCAAACTGTTAATAAATTTACTCTTTTATAGTGCATCTGGTGGACATCGGCGCTTGTGGTTAGCACTCATAGACCTTTCCACAAAATAATTTGGGATTTTTGATTTTCATTCCCCATCTAAAATCCAAAATAACTATTTTTTTTCTTTGTAATTGTTGTTATGTCTCCATCCAATTCTGTAATTCGTCGCTATACCCCCCCGACTTGTACATTAGAAATATCAGCGCAAAATTCCCCTTTGTCAAGGTGGACAGACAAAACGGTGATTAGTGATCTCAGTTTTAGCTTGCGATTTGATGATCCGCGACTACCAGAAGCAAGTAAAATCCTCATTGAGGGCGATCGCCGACAACTAGAAATTTTATGTGATGTCGTTACCACCTACGTTCAACAGCTTCTGCAACAATCTGCGGAAGATTTTAGTATTACCTTATTAGGCAGTGATCATCTCCACACAACATCAGAACCAGAATTAACAGACATTCCCCCATCTGTGCCTCTTACCGAAAATATCCCATCCTTTAAAACCCAAATTCCCCAAACACAAATATATTTAGAACCCAGTCATAATTTAACTCATCAACTCTTTTTTGGTGATCTTGCCAACGAAACATCTGGACAAGTAATTGAACTGAGTTTACTACAACTATTTGATTTAGCAACAGCTTTAGACGAATACTCATCTGATATGGTCGTCTTACCAACTACCAGCCATCAAATTATTAAACCGAGTCTACCTCAATGGGCCCCTATCGCCGCAGTCTTAGTATTAGCAGCCGGTTTAACACCATTTACCTGGCAATATGCCAATAACATTCAGAAAAATCGTCAGAAAGTCGCTAAAAACGCCCTCCAGTCTCCCGAACCAGTTGCTATAGAACCTACTCGACAAGATCCTATACCAACACCGTCCCTGCCGTTAATCACCCCTCAACTCCAATTAACACCACCACTTCCTAACCTGAGTACCCCCGCACCACCCCTTTCCTTTCCTAATGCAACCATCCCAGCCGTAACATCAAAAACATCTCGGCTGCCATTAACTATACCATCCGATACTTCCTCCTATCCCTTACCAGGCATCATCCCCAATTCCAACATCACAAAAGTAACAAAAGCCATCCCAAATGCTTCAACTATTCTCAATAAAAAAGGAATAAATCCCCCCAAATCCAAGAATGTACCATCTGAGATTACCCAACCATCCCAGTCTATTGCCACCATCCCCAACAACAATTTGAGTAATATTCCTAACCTAATTCCCACCCCTGCTGCTGCGGAATTATTGCCAAGTGTTGCCGGAAATACTACCCCAGAACAGGCATCTCCAATAGAAAATCAAGATAGTTTAGCAAGCAGATTAAGAACCGCAACCAAACCCACCTCAGATACCCCATCTACTGATAATAAAACGTTATTTGATACACCTCAAATAGCAGAAGCGAGAGAATACCTCAACAAGCGTTGGCAACCACCAACCGGACTTTCTCAAACTCTAGAATATAGTTTAACATTGGGTATTGACGGCAAAATCGAAAGAATTTTACCATTAAATCAAGTCGCTAGAGAATACATTGATAGTAGTGGTATTCCCGAAATTGGCAAACCCTTTGTTTCTAGTAATAAAGCTGGGCAAAACTTGAGAATCCGAGTTATCCTCAGTCCTGATAGCAAAGTGCAAACATTTCCAGAAACACCATAATCATCGAAAATTTGATTTTGGTACTCTACAGTAGGGTGTGTTAGCGACAGCGTAACGCACCATTATTAATAATTTATACTGCAAACGGTTCATAGTTTAACCAAATATGAAACCCCTCTGGTAAACCTCTCCTTTGCACCTCTCCCTAACCCTCTCCTCTTAGGAGAGGGAAAAGGAATAATATTTAATACTGGAGAGGCTTTGAACTTATTCTTTGTATGATAAAAAAGTCCAGCTTCTAGCCGTTTTGAGTATAGGCAGCGATCGCTGGACTTAGCAGATTTTCTAGTCTACTGGCGATTCCTACAGAGCGCTTCGCTATCGCCTCATTTTCTAGTTGGGGGCGATTCTTCTTCTTTGCGTAGTCTCGGTTGATACTCTTTGTAGGCTTCAAGGATGTCGCAACTGCTCTCAGGATAAACCTTACAGCCAAACGAGCAAAGCCGGCAGAGTATTGTTTTGACCTTTAATCATAATGCCTTTAGTTCCTGGCTTAACTGTTATTCCCACACTCGTCCGCAACCAGTCCAACATAGAGGTCATTGTGCCAAAGTATCCGAGTTGGTGTATAATAACAATATTGATATAGTGAGAGAGTGTGCAGTGCCTGAAACCCAGGTTGTTTTTTACCAGGAGGAGGATGGGGAAGTACCTGTTCTGGAATGGTTGACGCGACTTTTAAAAGAAGACCGCAAAGGATATGCAAACTGTGTAGCCCGCATCAAGCAGCTTGCGGCATTAGGATACGAACTGCGTCGCCCTGGAGCGGATTACCTGCGAGATGGAATTTATGAATTGCGGGCAAAGCATATTCGTGTCCAGTACCGGATTTTGTACTTCTTTCATGGGCAAAACGTGGCGATTCTGGCACAAGCCATTACGAAAGAACAAGCAGCAGTACCAGCAATTGATATCGAACGAGCGATAGCGCGAAAGCGTTTATTTGAGGAAAGCCCAGAAGCGCACACTTACCACGAGGATGATGATGATGATGATGTCCAAGACTAAGGATGCGATTAAAATTATCGACAAGATGACTCGTACTGATCCTCAACTTGAGGCAATGGTAGCGGTATCTACCATTAATGCAGAAGTGGCACAGTTAATATATGAAGCCAGAACCAAAGCTGGGTTAACGCAGAAACAGTTGGCTGAACTGATTGGCACAAAACAACCAGTAATTGCACGGCTAGAAGATGCTGACTATGAAGGACATTCTCTTTCCATGCTGCAAAAAATCGCTCATGCTCTTAATCAGCGGTTAGTAATTCATCTGACTCCAATGGATGAGCAGCAAATTGCATAGTGACTGGCACAGGGTAAGGTGAAGTAAAACTTTCAGCCTTTTTGGTATTGAGCCGAGATACGTGTAAGTGCGATTCGTTCTGGAGAAACCCATTTCTTGGGGGGATTCCAGGCTTTAGTAGAGTAACCCTTATGGGTCTGAGTCCGCACTTTAATCCTCTACTAATGACAACTTGATATCCATCCCACATTCCGCACCCTAAACTGTCACACAACGAAAATTGGTCGTTTGGGGATTTGGGATTGGCGAACTGCTTGCAGCAGCGCTTCGCTATCGCTATCTGAAATTTCCCAAATTTTGTATAAAAACTGTCCTCCAAGGTATTCAAAAATCCGATAGCGGAGCGTGGCGTTAGCCATAAACCGATTGTGACACCAGGGGGTGCGGAAGGTGGGATAAATAATACCGAAATGTTCAATATAGCGATATGAAATTGAATTAGATACAGTCATTAAACAGTAAATCTTGTAGGGGCGCAGGGCTTGCGCCCTCGATTATATTGCACCAAGCGTGATTACCGTTATAAGATTTTTTCAATTAAAGATGGTTTATTTCCTTGTAATTGTTTAGCAAAAGTTTCGCCCTCTTCAATTTGTTGTCTAATTTCTTCTCGATGATCATGATAATAGGCTAAAGCCGCATAAACATCTGATAAAGTAATACTAGGATGTTGATAAATAATTTCATCAGGCGACATTCCCATCCTTTCATGCCAAATTTCAATATCTTGAACCTTGATGCGATGTCCATCCGTGGGTTTTCCTCCACATATTCCGGGAGTGATATGTGTTCTTTACTAACAGAAATTGTATTCATAAAATTTGAGAATATACAAACTTATTTTCTATCTATCCAATAGTTTGGCTGACGTTGAAGGTGCATTACGGCTAGGATTTGAATTTTTTCACCATGAACTCTGTACACGATGCCATAAGGAAATCCATCAATATGGCAACGTCTAGTATTTTGGATCATTGGTGTCCAAGCATCGGGAAAATTAACTATGCGGTTAAGTGTACGTTCAACCGCATCAAGAAAGGTATTGCCAAATTTAGAACTAATAGTGTCGTAATATAAAGTCGCTTCTTTAAGTTCTATTTGTGCATGAGGATCGAATTCAAGAAACATCAGCGATTCCTGAGTCTTTGCAATACTTCATCGGCAGGAATTAACGCGACTTGACCTTCATCTATTGCCTGTATGCGATTTGCAATTTCTGTTTCCCAAGCAGTCTCGACTTGAGGATTAATTTCATCCAGACTTTTGAGAAGATGTTCAGCAAGCATCGCTCTGTATAGAGGTGGTAAGGTTAATACTGCTCCAAAAATTTCATCGTAAGTAACGTTAGCCATACAAAAAACTCCTTACAGAGTGTAGTAATGGCATTTTAGCATAAATGCGCTTAACCTACCCTACGGACTATGGGTGATAATTAAGCGTGTGTCAATATATCCCCATCAGAGACTCACGCAAATGGTAAGTCTCATAAGGGAGAATAGGAAGCAAAATCAAGCTTCAAAAATATGCTTTAGACAGCTAACCTCAACTGCTGAGGTAGTTGTTGCAAAATTAAGTTGATGACTTCTGGACTCCATTTGAGAACTCGACTACTGAAGTCTGCAAACTGCTTACCTTTAATAGTGGGTTCCCATTGCCAATAATGCTTTTGCTGGTACTTCATATTTTCCAGCATTTCATTAACACGGCGAGAAGTCCAGTTTTCTCCAGTCCTTTGACTAAGATGGTAGGCTATCTCTGTAACAGTGAGAGATTTTTTGGGAGGTGCTTGGTTAATGAGTCCCAATTCTACCTTGACTGTGATTTCTAGATGTTCCAAAACTTCAAAGTCGCTAATTGCAAAATGAAGTGGTTGAACATTAGCTTTTTGTGCCATAATAAATTTGACTCCTATTTATTGTAAGGAATTGGAGTTCCTGATTCGCCAAAATCAGAAAAAGTATATTAAAAATGACTGTCAGCGTGGCTACCAGCTAGGCTGGCATTTAATTTAATGAATGTATAGATGTTAACTAAAAAGCTCTATTACACCCACGTTCTAAGAGTAGCGCTCAACGTGGGTGTTTGTCAACGGAATTTTTTGCAAAAACCGACTATTGTGTTTATTATATGTTGACATAATCATAAAAGATTGTCAACAGATTACCCAAGATACAACTAAAACCCTTATCCCGTAATAAATACTGGCATCATTTATTAACATTTTAGGTATTTTTCATAATGTCTGGCTTTTTGCCTTTATTTTTGAACATAGTTTTGATGTTTAATTAATAGTTCGGCATACGATAGGACTCTTATTTGATTTCTGAACAGAATTTCAGATAAAACCCTTATTTAACGCGATTTTCCCTCTCAGTATACGTTCAAGATTCAAGGTTGATTGTTTTGGTTGTGCGATTTGCGGCCACTGCCTAACCTTCAATCTGACACCTGATTGCTTGATTAGTTAATCTAAAACTCTGTCAATTCGTTAAAAATAGATCCCCGACTTCTCAAAGAAGTCGGGGATCTGAGTCTTACTTAATCACAAGTATTAAATTAAACAGCAGCTAATTCTGGAGTCGGACGCTTACTGTTACGGATATTGGTAATCGCCTCAGCATAATCAGGGGCATTGAATACAGCTGAACCCGCTACAATAGCATTAGCGCCAGCTTCCAAAACTTGCCAAGTATTATTAGCTTTTAGTCCCCCGTCAACTTCAATCCAAGGATCTAAACCGCGTTCATCGCACATTTGACGCAACTTGCGGATTTTAGGAACTACGCTAGGAATAAAGCTTTGACCACCAAAACCGGGGTTAACGCTCATAATTAGCACTAAATCGCACAATTCTAGGACATATTCAATTAACTCCAAAGGTGTACCCGGATTGAGTACAACCCCAGCTTTCTTACCGAGTTCTCTGATTTGTCCGAGAGTGCGGTGCAGGTGAGGAGATGCGTTGTGTTCTGCGTGTACGGAAATAATATCAGCACCAGCTTTAGCAAAACCTTCTACATACTTTTCTGGTTCCACAATCATCAAGTGGACATCCAGCGGTTTGGTTGTAACTGGACGAATCGCCTCCACAATCAGAGGACCTATTGTAATATTAGGGACAAAACGTCCATCCATTACATCAACGTGAATCCAATCTGCTCCCGCTTTGTCTACGGCGCGAATATCGTCACCCAGACGGCTAAAATCTGCTGATAGGATGGATGGAGAGATAACTATAGGCTTTTGAGATGAATTTTGGGTCATGGCTAGTGGGTTTTTAAGCGTCTTCGTCTGTAAGTATCGTAACAAAATATGGAGAAATTATTAAAAATTAATTCAAAATTCAAATTTTTCAGAAAACTTTTCCCTGTTCCCTAAAAATATGAATAAAAATTGGCTAATTTTTTGGAGTGTAGGTTTTTCTTGCTTGACTTTACCCGTCTGTGCTGGGGTGAAGTTGGCAAATTTTTTAGGTGCTAACGGTATTGATGCGCTGAAACTACATCAAGCCCCTTATAATTTGACTGGGCGGAAAATTGCTATTGGTCAAGTCGAAATTGGTCGTCCGGGGATGTTTGGCTGGGATAAAGCCGTATCTAAAAATCGGGCTGTATCGCCATTTGCAGTGTTTTCACGCAACGTCCTGGCTAAGTCGAATGTTGGTGTTGATCCTCATGCCTATAATGTTTCTGGTGTGATGGTGAGTCAAGATAAGGCTTTTCCTGGTGTATCACCAAATGCGCGACTGTATTCTTCTGCTGTCGGATCTACAAAAAAAATCGGTCAACCAGAGGAGTGTCTGTCAGCACAACATATTGCTTTACAAAATGGTCGTGATGTGCGGGCGATTAATTTTAGTTTTGGTGAACCTCTGGAACGTGATCCTCGACCAGAAGCTATGTTAGATGGTAATGCTTTACTAACATTATGTATTGACTGGTCTAGCCGTGTTCATGATGTTGTCTATTCCATTGCTGGTAATCAAGGCAAAGGCGGGATTCCTATTCCTACAGATAATTTTAACGCAATTAATGTGGCTTTTTCTTCAGAACGCGAGGGAATTTTTAATAAAGTTCACGTTTCTAATTTGGCGAGTATTAATCAAGGTATAGAAAATCGGTTGGCTGGGAAAGAATTTAATATTGGGGGAAGAAGTGCAATTAGTTTGGTTGCTCCTGGGACGAATATTCCTTTACTTAATCCTGATGGTAAGTTAAATAAATCTACAGGTACGAGTTTTGCTGCACCACAAGTCACGGCTACTGTGGCATTATTACAGGAATTTGTGGATAGACAGTTACGAATTAAACAAGCAAATTGGACTATTGATGCTCGTCGTCATCAAGTCATGAAAGCAATATTACTTAATTCTGCGGACAAGATTCAAGATAGTGGTGATGGTTTACGGTTGGGAATGACGAGGACTTTAATTGATAAACAAAATCAAGATTGGTTAGTTTCTAATGCGTATAAAAATTCCAAAATTCCCCTGGATGCTCAAATGGGAGCAGGTCATTTAAATGCTTTTCGAGCTTATCAACAATTGAATGGTGGTGAATGGAAACCTACTGCACCAGTTCCGCATATTGGTTGGGATTATGGTACTGTTAATGCTAATTCTTCTAAAGAATATGCTTTGCAAAAGAGTTTGAAACAAAATAGTTTTGTGGCTATTACTTTAAGTTGGGATCGTTTGGTGGAGTTGAATGATAAAAATAATAATCAGCAATATGATGTAGGGGAAACATTTATAGATGAAGGATTAAATAATCTTGATGTTTATTTAGTTAAGGATAATGAAGTTGTTGTTTGTGATTCTGTGAGTGAGGTTGATAGTATTGAGCATATTTTTTGTCCAGTTCCTACTAATGGTAATTATAAGATTCGGGTGCAGTTTAAAAAGCAGGTTAATGAAGCCACTCAACCTTATGCTTTAGCTTGGTGGACTGTGGGTGAAAAGTGATAGATAAAACAATATTCAGCAGATTAGCGTTTAATTTGTTGAGGAAAGTCAGGAACTAACAAAGAGTTTTCTAATTCACCTTGTTGATTATAGAACCTGATTTCACCTTGTTCATTACATAACCATACTTCAATTGCTTGAGCTTCTAAATATAATTGTTTCTTAAATTCCATTTCATCAATAGTATTGCCCGTAGATTTAACTTCTATACAAATTTCTGGTGCTATGGAAGCTGATATTTCATCTTGAATTTGATCAAATCTTGTATCTGAACACCAAACGACATCAGCAACTTTAACGCCGTCTGATGTATTGATTGCACATTCTGGCATGACTTCGCCAGTTTTTAATAAAGATTCTAATAGTCGTTGGATTCTTCCTTGATAAAAAGAGTGTTTAATTTTTACAGGACTCATGACAATTTGTCCCCATTTATTTAATTCAATTTTGAAGGGTAAATCTTGTAATTGTTTATTTTCACAAACTTCTTCCCATCTCATAATCATTTACCTAGATTGATCAGACCAATATTATTTTAACGGATTTTTCAAAGGAATAAAACAAAGAGAAATAATAAGTTAGCTATTCCTACAGAGCGATTAGTGATCGCTACTTATACTAAAAGAGTTAGCGATTACCAAATTACAGGACAGTCATAGTTTTGGAAAACTGAGTCTCGACTAATTAATGTTGCATTTTCAACTTTAGATTGAGCTAGTAGAAGTCTATCAAATGGATCTTTGTGGTGTAGAGGTAAGTTTTTTAGTTCCAGAATATGGAGAAATGTTATAGATAATAAAGTAATATTATTTTGTTCCTGCTGAGTTTTTAGCATAAGTTCTAAATCATCTCTAAGAGTTAATTTCCCTAACTGAATTTTGATTTGCATTTCCCATAGGCTGACTATGCTCAGAAGTAACTCATGATTGGGATTTTGAAGTAATGTTAGCGTGTCTCTAGGTATACGGTCTGGTTCGCTATGCCACCACATAAAAGTGTGGGTATCGAATAGTAATTTCATGTTTCACCAAGCCAAAACTCATCAGGTAGTGGATCATCAAAGTCATCAGTGAATATACAAGAACCTAAACCGAGTCCTGGCTGTCGTAATCCTTTATTTGGCATAGACTGAGGTTCTTTATTAATCTTTACTTCTACCCATTGCAATAACTGTGTAGCCAGTTGAATTTGCTCCTTTTCATCAAGACTTTTGAGAAGATGTTCAGCAAGCATTGCTCTGTATAGAGGAGGTAAGGTTAATACTGCTCCAAAAATTTCATCGTAAGTAACGTTAGCCATACAAAAAACTCCTTAGAGGATGTTTGAAAAGTATCAGAATTAATCGAGATCCCCCCAACCCCCCTTACAAAGGGGGGCTAAATTCCTCAAAGTCCCCCTTTTTAAGGGGGATTTAGGGGGATCTGCGGGTGTCAGATCCCACACGAAAAAGTTTTCAAACAACCTCTTACAGAGTGTGGTAATGGCATTTTAGCATAAATGCGCTTAACCCAAATTACTGATCATTAAGATTCATATTCTTCTTTAGCTTCTTGTGTTGTTTTTTATTTAGTTAAATTGTTCCAATAAAAATATTCATCATGAATTTTTTTCAGTTCGTCAATGGATTCTAAAAAATAATTTCTGATGTTTGATAAATGATCTTTTCCAGATAACAATTCTTGAATATTTATTGTATAATCAATAGTCATCCATCCATCATCATTTATACGTTTACTCCAATCACGCTCATACTCAACTTTATCCATAGATTCAAGACAAAATTTACTACGCCTTCTGTATTTAGCCGATGCGCCAATAGCTACACCTAACTTAAGATGTTCTATATTTGGATATTCTGTTGAATTTTCTTCTGGAGTAAAATCAAAGTATCCTAGAAAATATCTAAAGTGCCAGTCTGGAAACCCTTTGGTGATAGCATCATCTCCCAATGTTTTTAAATTTGGCGTGATGACATTTTCATAACCAAAATTTTCAATAAATTTATTTTTCACTTCATCACTAAAAGTAGACTCCATGAGCTTGCTAGTTTTTTTGACAAAATTACGATAAGTTATCATTGATACTAAATCAATAAGTGAAAATTCCTTATTCTTAGACATTTCTTTTTTCTCCATAAACTTTAATATCTCTATTTTTAGAGTATCAGGTTTTAAACTATCAGCTTCATGCTCATTTAAAAATTCATAGAAATCTTGCCATTTCAATGAGTAAAAACTTACTTGTGGTAATAAATTTGATGTATGAACCTTAATTTCGTCTTTCGGATCATCTTTACGAGTGATATAAATTAAAATTCGATGTCTGATATTTGGTAAACTTCTCAAAATTTCAGCATATTTTTTTAAATTATTGTTTGGATCTTTAGCACCAATTTTTGACTCAATAAATATCAAATCTGTGTCTATTCCATTTGATAGCTCAATTTGTATATCAATTATACTTTTTTCGTTTTTATATCTCTCTTGAGATAAAACTTTGATGTTAGAATAGTTATCTTCAATGATAATTGAATAAGATTTCAACCAAGCAATCAAAATATCTTGATTGTGGTGCAAAAAACAAACGACTATTTCAGTAAAATAATTTTCAAGTGGTTTATTAACTGAGGAGCTGAGGTAAAATAATTTGGTAAATAGAGACATCTATCTTAAACTATGGAAGTTTGAACAATTTTATTATTTCATTAATTAACTCAAATAGCTCATTTTTTGCAATTCTTTAAAAATAGATCCCCGACTTCTCAAAGAAGTCGGGGATCTGAGTCTTACTTAATCACAAGTATTAAATTAAACAGCAGCTAATTCTGGACTAGGACGCTTACTGTTACGGATATTGGTAATCGCCTCAGCATAATCAGGAGCATTGAACACAGCCGAACCCGCTACAATAGCATTCGCACCAGCTTCCAAAACTTGCCAAGTATTATTAGCTTTGAGTCCCCCATCAACTTCAATCCAAGGATCTAAACCGCGTTCATCACACATTTGACGTAACTTGCGGATTTTAGGAACTACGCTAGGAATGAAGCTTTGACCACCGAAACCGGGGTTAACGCTCATAATTAGCACATAAAATTCGGGTGCAATTTTAGAAGCAGGTTAATGAAGCGACTTTACTCAACTTTATGCTTTAGCTTGTAGACTATACCAGAAAAATCACCAAGAAGAATTCTAGTAATTACCAAACTAAACAGATATAATAAGTATTAAAAAAACATAGTATGACGATAATTATCACCAATGACGACGGTATTGATGCTCCGGGTATTGCAGCTTTATTGAAAGCAGTAAATGATAAATCAGTAATTATTGCTGCACCTCAATCTCATCAATCAGGCTGTGGACATCAAGTTACTACCCATCAACCGATTAATCTGCAACGGCGTTCTGATTTTGAATATGCGATCGCCGGCACTCCTGCTGATTGTATCCGAGTTGCCATTTCACATATTGCACCAAATATCAAGTATGTGATTTCTGGTATTAATGCTGGTGGAAATTTAGGCGTTGATGCGTATATTTCTGGGACTGTGGCTGCTGTCAGAGAGGCTGCTATGCACGGGATTCCCGGAATTGCTGTTTCTCAATATCGTCAAGGTAAACGTGATTATGATTGGGATACGGCTGTTAAATGGACATCTGCATTATTAAAGGATTTGATGGAACTTCCTCTAGAACCTGGATGTTTTTGGAATGTCAATTTACCGCACCTGTTACCGCAACAAGCAGATCCAGAAGTGGTATTTTGTCAACCTTGTACGAAACCTTTACCTGTTAATTACCGAATGGAAGGTGATGATTTTTACTATACAGGAGAATATGGTAAACGAGAACTGACTCCTAATAGTGATGTTGATATATGTTTTTCTGGAAAAATCGCAGTGACAAAGTTAAGGGTTTAAGGTATTTAAGGCTTACTAATTCAGCTTCTAAATTCTTCTTTCTTCTTTCTTCTTCCCTCTTCCTGACTCCTGAACTCCTGAACTCCTGATAGCATAGCGTGGCGTTAGCCATACTCCTGACTCCTGACTCCTGAACTCCTTCCATCATTATTCATTTTGCAATAAGGATACAAGTCCATCTAAGGTTTGTGACAATTGAGTGATTTGTTCCATAGAATCCTTCTGCGAGTCAGCCAAACTTTGCACAGCGTCACATAAAGCAAAAATCTGATAACCTTGCTGCTGTACTTGTTTTCCTTGGGCTTCTATTTGTAGACTCAGAGCATCAACTCTGTGAGCAAGACGTTCAATTGTCTCAGTTGTCGAGAGTACAGCGTCTCCAATTTGTTCAACAATAGATTCTAAGCGACTGATTCTTGTTTCTATTCCAGTTGCAATCATTTCTGGCCTGCTCCAATCTTGAGGAAAAATCATCACAGTAATATTCCTAAATATTCATTCAATAGTTTCATAATCAGCATTATTAATAAATAAAGTAATTTGTCATCATTCCTCTTAGTTTTGACCTTTAACTTCCGCCAAGCGGTGCTAATCCCAATACCTATTCCCTAACTCCTACGTTAAATTATTGAGTAGCCCAAAAATACGATACCAATTGCACAGAATACTAAACCAGCAAAACGGATGATTTTAGGTAAGATTTGATTAATTTCATTGATGCCAAAATTTACACCTATTTTTCTGGCACTCATGATAATTACTGTTTGAGTGAAGGCAACACTAATTACGAAGATAATCATAGTTAATGTTTCTGCACCGATGATGGATGTAGCATCGGAGTAACCTTGAAATATCCCAGCAGTAGCACTTAATAAAGCTATTGCTAACCAATGAATAGGAATTGGTGTAACTAACATTACTCCTAATGCAATGGTACAAATAGCAATAGCTATTCCTGGCGCAGGTAAGATCACTGGAGATAAATTAATCAATTGTCCACAGATAGCAGCAATAACAAAAGTGATATTTAGCCAATTACCACGGGTAAATCTAGCGGAAAATAAACCTAATGCTACAATCCCTGCAAAACGGTCTAAACTAATCACCGGATCGGCTATGCCCCAAATAAAACCTTCCCATGTGCTGGAAACATTATGTTCAATGGGTGATCCACCGGCTGAGGTCAGTAAACTAATGACGACTAAAATAGCGATAGCTCCTAAAAGACGCTGCTGTTTAGATGTTAATAAGTTACTGGACTCAGAAGCTACTAACTGTGAATTTTTAAACATCTTTAGATTATGCTGGTTGGTGATTAATACTACTGCTAATTATTACAAAAATTAATCCATTTTGGCTCAATGTAATAGTTCTTCTACTTGATGTTGATTCCACAAATTTTGATAAAGTCCAGGCTGTTCTACCAATTCTGAGTGATGACCCGTTTGAACGATTTTCCCCTGTTCCATGACCAAAATTCGGTCAGATGTGGCAGCAGCAGAAAGCTGGTGAGTAATAAAAATTACGGTTTTTCTTTTTGTCCCTGTAGCCAGATTTGTGAGGATTTGTGTAGCGGTTTGATTGTCTACACTGGATAGGGCATCATCTAACAGCAAGATGGGGGCATCAATTAACATTGCTCTTGCTAAAGCTGTGCGTTGTCTCTGTCCACCAGAAAGGGTAATTCCTCGCTCACCCACTAAGGTTTCATACTGTTGGGGGAAATTCTGAATTTCTGCGTCAATTTGCGCCATTTTGGCGGCGTAAACTACGTCTTCTGCGGCGGAGACGGGATCACCATAACGGATATTATTTTTGACGGTGGTACTGAATAAAAAGCTATCTTGTGGTACGTAGGCGATCGCACCACGTAAATCACTCACAGCTATTTTTGTAATATCCAACCCATCTAAAAACAACTGTCCTGGCTGAATATCCAATAATCTGGGGACAGCATTCGCTAAGGTTGATTTTCCTGAACCAACCGGACCAACAATAGCTACTACTTCCCCAGGTGCGATCTGAAAATTCAGATGTTCTAAAACTGGGGTATTTACACCGGGGTAAGTATAACTAAAGTTTACTGCTGTCAATTCCCCTTTGAGTTGGCTGGGTTCTACATGGATAGCGTCTGGTGTGTCTTGAATTTTTGGAGTCACGCTGAGAATAGTTTCCAAGCGATCAATACTCACTTCACCCCGTTGGTAAGCAGTAATAGTGAATCCTAATAAAGCGGTAGGGAAAATTAATCGCTCTACATAAATTAGCAAAGCCAGAAAATCACCAATTGCAAGAGTTCCAGCGGATATTCTGGCTGTACCTAACCAAATAATCATCAAAGAACTCAGACTTGCTAATCCACCAATCAGGGGAAATAGGGTGTTGCGAGTTTTAGCTAGTTTGAGGTTAGCGGTTAATAGCTGCTCATTTTTCCGGTTAAATGCTTGACGCTCATTGTCTTCTTGGGCGTAAATTTTAATCAGCGCCATACCGCTCATATCTTCCCGCACCAGTTCACTAATTTCTGCAAGTTCTTCCTGGACGGCGGTTTGTTCGTTACGCAAGCGATCGCTAAAAAAATGCACCATCAAAAACATGAACGGGTACACTGCTAATGATGCCAGTGTCAGTTCCACATTCAGAGACAACATGACGGGCAATGTTAGGGTATATGCGAATAAAGTATTTGCCAAACTCAATACAGCAAAACCTAACAACCGTCTAATATTATCTACATCATTGGTAGCGCGACTAATTAAATCCCCAGGAGTATTAACCGTAAAATAAGCAGGTTCTAATTGCAATAAGTGTTGAAAAATTCGCTGTTTCAGGTCAAATTCCACCTGTCTTCCCACGCCAAATATCCAAATGCGAGAAGCCATTCGCATCATCCACATAGCGGAACTAAGTAGGGCGATGAGAACTACATAATGGCTGATTTGGGGAAAACTAAAACTCCGAGACAGAGTATCTACCCCTGAACGAATTAACAAAGGAATATATACACCCAGCCCATTGACAACTAATAAAGCAATAATACCGAAGACGGTTTCGCGCCAATAGGGGCGTAAATAAGCAGCGATTTTATCAAGTCTGTGAGATTTGGCCATGCCAACAATTATCTAACTTTTTGGTATTGTAAGAATAGTCAACAGAAAGAAAGAAAGAAGAAAGAAAGAACGAACGAAAGAAATTTCTCCCCCACTCCCCCAACTCCCCCACTCCCCCTACTCCCCCTACTCCCCCACTCCCCCCACTCCCCCTACCCCCCCTACTCCCCCTACTCCCTCTACCCCCTACCTCCTCTACGTACGTCCACGCAAGAAAACATAAATCTGATTGAGATAACTTTCCCATACTTGGGTAGTAAGTTGCAGGGTTTCTGCATTAGGAACAAAGTCTTCCACCCGTAATCCGCGGGTGCTGATTGCTTGAGGATTTTGTAGTAAATAGGCAGGGATATTCGCAGTCAGACTATTGAAAGCTACAGTTGGAGAATTTATCTCTACCATAGGTGGGATGATATTTTGCCCAATATCGGAGATTGTGGAATAAGGATTTGCCGGACCAAAGGCGACTAAAGTAGATGGGGCAGTTGGCCGATTGATGTTCATCCCCTCAACTGTAGCAACTGGTGATCTGACGAGGAAGTAAGCGATCGCTGGTGTGCTGGACAAAAGCAAAACCGTCAACGCCCATCCTAATAAAAAACCGCCCGGTTTATCAATGCCACCGCCTTTGATTTTTTGAGCAGCTAAAAACAACATTAAAACCGAAGCACCCAAGGGCTTGAGCGGGAAGGAGATAAATCGCCACAACGAAGCCACCGCTGGTTCACTAGGATTGAGGAATGCTAAAGCTAAAACAACTATGACCAATCCTAAAAGAAATCTGCCGACAAAAGTTACTGATGGATAGAATCTTTGAAACAAAGAAAAGGCTACAACACCAATTAAGAGCCATAGCAAAACCCGGCTTAATAACTGAAACATAAATTAACTCTCTAATTTTTTAGCGCAGTAAGCCTAAAGACCGCAGGAAGTGGATTAATTTTATCGTCAAGCTGACTTAAAAATACCTCACACCTCACAACCAAAGATTACCGCCGTAGTGATTTTAGTGCAATTTTTTGACACCGAGTGTATTATTTGCGATTTTCCCCAAGGGGAATTTTTAAATTATTTGGCTATAAACGAATTTATACACTTTTAATCCCACACAGATCATACAGATCCCCGACTTCTTGAAGAAGTCGGGGATCTGAAGTCGGGGATCTGGCACTTTCCTACATATTCACTCAGTTAAGAATCTCCGTCTATTGACATACCAGCATAATCAACCCTTTGATGGACGGTCTTAATCATAAAAATAACTAATGTATACATATTAGAACTAACAGAACAGAAAAACTAGTAACCCAATTGTACCAGGTTCTAATGTTGAGAATAATTTGATATTTGATGACATCAACTGATGGTGGAAGTGCAACGGGAGCAAAATTATCAACCTGTTGCCTGCAATATCCATAAAAAGTGGAGAGGGAAATAGTATGTCTCTTTTGAAAATCAAAGAATTTGATCCGAATTATCGAGAAAGTTTTGAAGGCAAAGACATCAAAGGAATGGGTGTCTATGCAACCGCAGATGAAAAAATTGGCACAGTCAGCGATATTTTAGTAGATGAACAAGGACATTTTCGCTATTTTGTTGTTGATTTAGGTTTGTGGATTTTTGGGAAAAAAGTTTTATTGCCGGTTGGTCGTTCGCGCATTGATCATACATCTGAACGGATTTATACAGTGGGAATGACCAAACAACAAGCAGAGAATTTACCCGAATTTAACGAACACAAAGAAATTGATTATAACTATGAAGAACAAGTCAGAGGAGTATATCGTTCCGAAGCATTCTTAGAAAGTTCCGGTTCTGTAGATACAGCCAGTTCTCGACCTGCGGGAGCTACTATGGTAGCCCCTCCCATAGCCCCACCAAGAAAGTCAGGTAACGGTAGTGGCTATGACTATCAACAAGAACCTAATTTATATGCCTTGAATGATCAGGATCATCAAACTTTCAAACTATATCAAGAACGATTAATTGCCAACAAAATCCGCGCCAAAACGGGAGAAGTGATTGTTGGGAAACATACAGAAACAGAAAAAGCGCGGGTTTCAGTTCCCATAGATAAAGAAAGAATTGTCATTGAACGAGTCACTCCTACAACTGCGGGAGAAACGGTGGCTTTAGGTAGCGACAGCTTTGGGACGACAGAAGTGAGTCGAATAGAACTTTATGAAGAAACTGCGGATATTCATAAAGAAGCTTTCTTACGAGAAGAAGTCAGAGTTGATAAAGTTGTAGATCACGAAACTATTGAAGCGGAAGAAACTCTGCGCCGAGAAGAATTGGATGTTAACACCCAAGAACATCCGAATGTGGAAAGAAGATAAAACCCAGATTTCGCGTTAGTAAATTTCCCATTAGGAGTAGATTATGAAAAATAGAGCTAAGGCAACTGCCAAAAACATTGAAGGTAAGGTTCAAGAAGCAGTAGGTGATTTAACCGGAGATCCAAAAACTCAAGCAGAAGGCAAGGCAAAACAAGCAGAAGCCAAAGTTCGCCACGCAGTTGAAGATGTGAAGGATCAAGCCAAAGAAATGATCGAGTAGATTAAGTAATTGGACAAAAATATTTACAGTCATTGCGAGAGAAGGGAAGCAATCACGACCCTTGGGATTGCTTCATTTCACTTCGTTCCATATGGCTAACGCCACGCAACGCTTACGCAATGACATTGTGTAATTAATTCTGTCTCACTACTTAACTAGTGGTCTGTCAAATTTATTTTGACGGGTAATGATCGGAAAAAACTTCTGTTCTTCCCTCCCCTGCCTCCCCTGCCTCTCTTCTCCCCCTGCTTGCCTTCACCCGTCATTTTCGGGTTGACAGACTACCAGGCAGGGGCAGGGAAATAAGACTTTTTGATCTTACAAACTAATTCTTAATTACCTTGTTACCTGCCACTTATTCCCTTTTTAAGAGGATAAAGAAATGACCTTGATTAATAATAAACGAGCAGTGGGCGTATTTTCTAGTCACCAAGAGGTAGAAGATGCTCTGAATGAACTGCGAGATAACGGATTTGACATGAATCAGGTATCTGTGATTGCTAAACATGATGAAGACTTAAATCAGCGATACCAAATTGGTGAAACACGAGTTCAAGAACCAACAGAAACCCGTGAAATCGGCCATGAAACCACTCATGAAACCACTCGTGTAGAGGAAGGCGCGAAAACTGGAGTCGAGGCAGGAGGAGCAGTTGGGGGGTTGGCAGGGTTACTAATTGGGTTAGGAACTCTAGCAATTCCAGGGATTGGTCCAATTATGTTAGCCGGAGCAGCAGCTACAGCGATCGCTACTACTATAGCCGGTGGAGCTATCGGAGCGGCAGTTGGTGGGTTAATTGGTAGTTTAGTAGGTTTAGGAATCCCTGAACATCGGGCGCAAGTGTATCACGATTATGTAGTTGACGGAGATTATTTAGTAATTGTAGATGGCACAGAAGCGGAAATCCTGAGAGCAGAAACCATTTTCAAACACAAGGGAATGCGTGAATGGGAAGTTTACAATAGTCCAACCATTAGCCGTTCTGCTAATCCTGTTGTCTCGCGTGTGTAAAAGGGATTGGAAATATGAGAAAAATTACGCTTTTAGTCCTCAGTAGCATTTTACTTCTGGGAACGGTTGCTTGTGACAATAAAGCCAAAACTAGCAGCAGTGCGCCAGATACTACCGAGAAAACGGGTGAAGTTCCCACAGACAAAACAATTTTAGCCAATCAAAAAGACGCAACTAGCCAAGTTCGTCGAGATCAACTCAACGCAGATATTCGCGCCCGTGAGCAACGCAATAACGTCACTGGAGGGAATGCAACCCGCGCTAATAGTGATCTTGCCAGTGAGGTTCGTTCTAAGTTGGAGGCGAATATCCCCTCTAGTCAATTAACTGTGGCTGCTAAAGATGGGGCAGTTGTCGTGGTTGGAAATGTCCAGACTCAAGAACAACTAAATAAAATTAATTCTCTTGCTAAAGAAATCAAAGGTGTCAGAAGCGTCAAAGTTGTAGTCAAAATTGTTCCAGCCGTACCCAGTCCAAAACTATAACCGATAGTATTTATTAATTAACAACCTATAAATGAGGAGAATTTCATGAATCTATTTTCACAATTTCGCAAGTTTTTTCTCGTCATTAGTTTAGTTTTATTTCTGGGAATTTTCACGGCTTTTACTTCTGAGGTTAGTCTCGCCCAGACTCAAATTGCCACAACCATGAATCGAGTCGAAGCCACAACTAAAAATATTGAAGGTAAAGTTCAAGAAACTTTCGGTAATGTGACAGGAAACAAAAAAGATCAATTCATGGGCAAAGCCAAACAAGCTGAAAGTAAAGTTCGTAATGCAGTCGAAGATATAAAAGATACGAAGTGGCAACCCAACTCAAGAGCAACTAAAAATATTGAAGCTAAAACTGAAAAAGCCATAGATAATAGTATTGTCAACCCTAAGTATCTACCTGGTGGAAAAACTAATGATATAAAAAGTGAATCTCGTAACCCAGCAAATAAAATGAAAGAAGAGCTTCGCAACACTTTTAAGTAATCCTGAATTAAAACTTGTAGGTTGGGTTGACGCAAGGAAACCCAACATTTTTAGGATTTATTTGCTGGAAATTAAGAGGATGTTTCAAAAGTATCAGAATTAATCGAAATCCCCCCAACCCCCCTTACAAAGGGGGGCTAAATTCCTCAAAGTCCCCCTTGAAAAGGGGGATTTAGGGGGATCTGCGGGTGTCAGATCCCACACGAAAAAGGTTATGTTAATCCTATTGATGAAGCAATTCGTAATCATCAATCTTTTGATATTTCTGCATATAAAAAGCTGGATGAAATTCCCTATGATTTTAACCGCAAACGTTTAAGTATTTTGTTAAGTCAAGATAATCATCTTTTGGTAATTACAAAAGGAGCAATTGCTAACATTCTCGATATCTGCACTACGGTAGAAATGGCAGAAAATAAAGTAATTAATATTGAACCAATCCGGCAGCAAATCCAGCAAAAATATGAAGATTTAGGTAGTCAAGGTTTTCGCACTTTGGGCGTTGCCTATCGAAATATAAATACTAATCATATCACGCTTAAAGATGAAATTAATTTTACTTTTTTGGGCTATTTGGCTTTATATGATCCGCCAAAATCCGATATCAAAAATACAATTATTGATCTAGCAAATTTGGGTGTTACTTTGAAAATGATCACCGGTGATAGTCACGCCGTTGCTGCTAGTATTAGTCAGCAGGCTACTAGTACAAAACGGCGTAAATAAACCAACCATTCTAAATCCTCCAAAAGCCTATACTGTCTTCATTTTGACTTTTGACTTTTGACTTTTGACTTCCGCCTTGCGGTACTAGTGCCAATTTTGGGAATATGTTCAGCATGGCAGGTGTGTCTCTCATGTTGCCTTTTTTGCCTCTATTACCTAAGCAAATCTTACTCACTAACCTGCTACCGATTTTCCTGAAATGACCATTGCAGCGGACAGAGTAGACCCGGAACTAGTTAGCAAACCCCGGAGATGGGACATTCACTTTATTAGTAAGTTTATGTTGGTGTTTGGGTTATTGAGTTCTGTATTCGACTATCTTACTTTTGGGGCGTTGCTGTTATTATTACACGCTGACTCAGCACAATTCAGGACAGGTTGGTTTATGGAATCGGTAATTTCTGCATCTATGATTGTGTTGGTAATTCGTACCCGTCAATCTATTTTTCACAGTAAACCCAGTCCATACCTGTTTGGTGCGACAATAGCGATCGCTATCATTACATTAATTATTCCCTATACTCTGTCCTGGGATTTCAAGCCTTACCTTTGAGTTTTGTCCTCATTCTAATGGCCATAGTCGCCCTCTACGTCACGGCTGCGGAAATTGTTAAGGGTATTTTTTACAGTCGGATCAAGTTTTAAAAAGATACAGCAGATTTCAGATTAATGAGATACACTATCTAAATTCGGCGTTGGTGAATGGAAGTGTGACTTTATCAGGCTTCGCCCCGCTTCGCTAACACGCAGAGGCGCAGAGGCGCAGAGGCGCAGAGAGTAAGAGTTTGAGAAATGGAATTTTTGATTTTCATGTCTTAACGCCCTAAATTCAAAGCCAGACAGTAGGGGTAGTGCCTCCGTGCCTACCCCGGTATTTGGGGCAACTACGGGGGGGTTGCCCCTACAAAATTGATTGGTTTAGGGATTTTTACTTAATTTTGCACAGGTACTCACTCGTGAGTCCTGAATTATTGCAAAGTGCGCCCTGCTGGAATCGAACCAGCCTGAAGACGAATTATGAGTTCGTTGCCTCCCCAATCGGCCAAAGGCGCTTATTTACTTGGATTTCAACCTTGTAATTTCAGCTTAGTCATTTATTTTATGACTTTACTTTAACCACAGTACACTATCATATCATAATTTGGCAACCTATAAACAATCATCAAGAACAATTCCCGATTTTTCTTCCTTGTAGGACTGTAGGGCGGTAAGTTTTGCTAGAATTGGGAATGCCAAATTCAAAAATCCCCATTAGCATATATAGTAACTAAATCTAAATTTCTATTTTCTAATGAAAATAAATACTACTGTACTACTAACCTTAATTTTGTTAACTCTGATGTTGGGTGCCGGTTCTGCAAGTGGTTTTTTGGGCTTTACCCTGGGGAGTATGGCACTTAAAGGTGTGACTACACCAGATGGTCGTCCTGTGACTAAACTTAACAGCAACAAGGCTAATAACCCCCAGGAGGAAAGTGTAGCTTTCTTAAAAGAAGAAGATATTCTCGAAACCGTGAAATCACGAATTAACGACGAAAAAAAGGGTAATAAACCAGACAAATCAGAAGAAGAAGAGATTAAAGTTACCAAGCCGCAACCAAAGGAAACACCCGTCGTCGAAGAGACTTCTCAACCAGGATTTCCTGTAACGGCTGAAAGTGAAGGTGTTACCATGTCTGTAAAATCTATCCGCTATTCCGGTGGTGATTTACTACTAAAAGTGAATATGCAGAATAAAGGTGGCGAGTCTGTGCGGTTTCTCTATAGCTTTTTAGATATTACTGATGATAAAGGCAGGACTTTGAGTGCAATTACCGAAGGTTTACCCGCAGAACTGCCCGCAAAAGGTGCAGAATTTAAAGGTACAATCAGCATTCCTACCGCTTTACTTGATGATGTCAAGCAGATATCTTTATCTTTAACTGATTATCCGGCTCAAAAACTCAAGTTACAATTGTCTGATATTCCTGTAGAGAAAGATAATTAAGATTCGATTTGGGATTTTCTGCTCCAGTTGTCAAATTCTACACTATCTTAGACAGTGAGTGCTTTTTCTACTTTAAGTTGGACAGATACAGGACTGCGATTGTGTAGCGTGCTAGTGCTAATTGCTATCAATGCCTTTTTTGTGACGGCGGAGTTTTCAATGGTGACGGTGCGACGAACTCGGATTCAACAGTTGGTACAAGCCGGTGATATTCGAGCGATCGCAGTGGAAACATTACAACGTAGTATTGATAGACTACTATCTACAGCCCAATTAGGTATTACCCTTTCTAGTTTGGCACTGGGTTGGATTGGCGAAAGTACAATTGCTGTATTGGTAGAAAAATGGCTCGATTCTTGGCCATTAAGTGTGAGAATTAATTACTTACTCGCTCATTCTTTATCGGTCCCCATTGCCTTTTTTGCTATTGCTTACTTACAAATTGTTCTAGGAGAATTGTGTCCAAAATCAGTGGCTATGTTATACTCAGAACACCTAGCTAGATTTTTGGGACCATCTGTTAAATCTATAGTCCGGTTTTTCAGTCCCTTTATCTGGGTTCTTAATCAATCAACTCATTGGCTATTACGATTGTTTGGGATTGAATACACGGGTCAAAGTTGGCGACCGCCTGTGACACCGGAAGAGTTACAATTAATTATCTCTACAGAACGAGAATCTACGGGTTTAGAAAATGCTGAACGAGAACTTTTAAATAATGTCTTTGAATTTGGGGATATTACCGCTGAAGACATCATGATTCCTCGCACTAGCATTATTGGTATCCCCATAACTGCGAGTTTTCAAACCTTACTTCAGGAAATAGCCACCACTGGTCACTCTCGCTATCCTATTATTGGTGAATCTTTAGACGACATTCGCGGTATAGTTTACTTTCAAGATCTAGCACAACCTTTGGCGTTAGGAAAAATCACACCAGAAACACAAATCCAGCCTTGGATGCGTCCACCTCGATTTGTACCAGAACAAACGCTTTTAAGTGAACTTTTGCCAATGATGCAGCAAGAGAAACCCGCTATGGTGATGGTGGTGAATGAATTTGGGGGAACTGTGGGACTGGTAACTATTCAAGATATTATTGCAGAAATTATTGGTCATGCTGGCGGACTTGACAGTACCAATGATTTACTGATTCAAATGGTAGACAAACAGACATTTTTGGTGCAAGCGCAAATTAATTTAGAAGAAGTTAATCAAATCTTACATCTCAATTTACCTTTA
This sequence comes from Aphanizomenon sp. UHCC 0183, assembly GCF_009712065.1. Lineage (NCBI taxonomy): Bacteria > Bacillati > Cyanobacteriota > Cyanophyceae > Nostocales > Aphanizomenonaceae > Aphanizomenon > Aphanizomenon sp. UHCC 0183. The sequence goes on from NZ_VILC01000003.1 coordinate 78,951, forward strand.
ATTAGAGAATATCAAACTTTGGGCGGATTTTTGCTCTATCAATGCCAAAAAATCCCCAACAAAGGTGAGATATTTCATTATGACAATCTTGAATTTACTGTTATCTCTGTGACTGGTCCGCGTCTTCACCAAATCCAAATTAGAATTTTAGCTTAACCGAAAGATATTATTGGATATTGGTTATAATGTAGTATTAAGAATTATAAATATTCTTTGCTAATTAAAAACTACAGAGATGTTTATAATTGATACATTTTTCCGAATTCAGAATGCTTGCGCCAACAGAAAACACAAGAGAAAAATATTCTTCATTTTGACTCGGTGACTCCTGACTGGGCGCAGGACCTGCGCCCCTACCTCCTAAATTCTTACATACATTTTAACGGTAGCACTCCCTATGAATAATGATAAAGCAGTGATGAATTGGCAAGAACTCACCGCATCTAATGTAGTGGTGAATACAAACTCCAATTTCTTGGCAGAAATTGTTCAAGAAACTTTTGCTTTAACCCGTCGTCTATTTATTCAACTCCAACGTCGTCCCTCTAGCCTGATAGCTGGGATTATTCAGCCTGTTATGTGGTTAGTTCTGTTTGGGGCTTTATTCCAAAATGCTCCCAAAGGTTTGTTTGGTAGTACGACAAATTACGGACAATTTTTAGCAGCAGGTGTGATAGTATTTACTGCCTTTGCTGGGGCGTTAAATGCCGGCTTACCTGTGATGTTTGATAGAGAATTTGGCTTTTTAAATCGCTTGCTGGTTGCACCTCTAGCCTCCCGCTTTTCAATTGTTTTTGCTTCTGCTATTTTTATTATTAGCCAAAGTTTACTCCAAGCAGCGGTAATTGTGGCAGCAGCGGCATTTTTAGGGGCTGGTTTACCTGATATTACAGGATTATGTGCGATCGCTCTCATTGTCTTTCTCCTAGCTTTAGGTGTCACCGCTATTTCTTTAGGTTTAGCCTTTGCATTACCCGGACATATTGAACTTATCGCCGTAATTTTTGTAACTAACCTCCCATTATTATTCGCCAGCACAGCCTTAGCGCCTTTATCTTTCATGCCCGGTTGGTTGCAGGTTATTGCTACCCTCAACCCTCTCAGCTATGCAATTGAACCCATTCGCTATTTGTATTTACACAGCAGTTGGGGATTAAATGATATCGTTATGCACGCCTTTTGGGGTGATGTTACCTTTGGGGTAGCGTTGTTAGTATTACTCGGTTTTGCATTAGTAGCTTTATTGAGTATTCAACCTCAACTACGTCGCAGTCTTGCTTAAAAATATATAAGGGTAAATTTCATGAAAAGTCCATTTTTACCAGTTCGCAAAATTATTGTTGCCACTATCGCCGGCATGAGTTTCGCTTCTCTGTTAGGAGTATCACCCACCTTAGCTGATCCTAATCAACCTTTTGGGACTTTGGAAAGCGATCGCAATAGCAATACCTTATCTGGTAACGGCTCAGATTTCAACCCGCTCAGTCTCATGCACTCATTACAAATGAGCAATACCCAATGGAATGCGGAACAACAAAATCAACAGTTAGATCCAGCCATAGCCGCATTTAAGGCAGAACAACAGAAACTACTTCAACCTCAACTACAACAAAATCCAGGCACTTCTGCCATTATCCCTGGACAAAATCTCTTTCCTTTACAGATTTTACCATCATCAGGTAAATTACCCGTTAAATAGGAAATACTGGGCGCAGACCCTGCGCCCCTACGGAGTTACTTAATGATTAAAGTCCCAGTTTTGCTAAAACATCACTGGCGTGGGTGGGGGTATTCACGGCTGTATCAACATGAATGATTTTACCATCACCATCAATTATGTAGGTAACGCGCTTGGCGTAACCACCACCATCAACATCATAAGCGGTGATGATGCTTTTGTTGGTATCAGCTAATAAAGGGAAATTCAGACTATATTTGGAAGTAAATGCTTGGTGGGCTACTTCATCATCAGCACTCACACCCAACACGACGATACCTTTACTTGTATAGTCTGACTGAGCATCGCGGAAACTGCAAGCTTGTTTAGTGCAACCTGGTGTGTCATCTTTGGGATAAAAGTAGAGAACCACTGTTTTACCAGCAAAATCAGACAATGAAACTGTGTTGCCGTTAGTATCTGTAGTGGTAAATGCAGGTGCGTCTGTACCAACTGTTAGAGGCATAATTCACCTTATCCTGTTCAAAAAATATTCATGCAATCAAGATTTTACAATAATTTACAATATTTAAATAACTTGCTTACCGAATATTCTGCCAAAGAGGTATTTATTTTCAAAGCATTGACAAAAAGCCCAACTTAGAGTAATAAAAATGCCTACTGTGGATTTCTCAAACCTTAAACCCTTAGTTTATACTAGCAAAGCCCTAGAAAGAGCGGAGCGATCGCTAACCTGTTCCCCCTTTAACTTGAATTTGTTTATAGCCATGACTAGCCAAAGTATCCAACTCGGTGCTATAGCAATGGAGAAAGGAACTCAGCAAAATTACACCAAGCAACCCTTATCAGAATTGACCTGTGAAAACGCTTTAGCCTGGTTAATTGATGTGGGAGTATTGCGGCGAGAAGTTGATGGTCAAGGTATTACAGACAGTTTTCGCCTAACTCCCTTGGGTCATCAATTGATTGTCAAGTTAAAAGATCAGAAATTGCCTAATCCTTCCCTGAGCGATCGCTACAATGATTTTATGACTCGTTGGTTACGTTTACCCTTTTAGCCGAAATTAATTGTGCTTAGGAACGCAAATTTAATAACCTGCAATTCTGATGTAACCTGGAATGGTGCGTTACGCTGTCGCTAACACACCCTACTTTTGCACCTTATTTAATTCACATTCCTTACCTCGTTCCTAGCCTCCGGCTAGGAATGCCAACGCTGAGGCTCTGCCTCATGTTAATAGTCACCCACATATTTGAGAAATTTCGTCAATGCGTAAGTCCTAGAAAAGAATAACAATTTATTTACAGATGCACTACTGAATCTCAACATACTAAAATACAGTTAAAAATGAAATCAATCATGGTAGTGGGAACAACATCCCACGCAGGGAAATCACTCATAACCACAGCTATTTGTCGGATTCTTTCCCGGCGCGGGTTGCGAGTATCTCCCTTTAAAGGTCAAAATATGGCTTTAAACGCCTATGTTACCGCCAGTGGCGGCGAAATAGGCTATGCTCAAGCAGTGCAAGCTTGGGCGGCGGGAGTAGCCCCCCTGGTAGAAATGAACCCAATTTTACTGAAACCTCAAGGGGATATGACATCGCAAATTATCCTCAAAGGTAAAGCCATAGGTAAAGTCAGCGCCACAGATTATTACGAACAATATTTTGAGATTGGTTGGCAAACCATCAAAGAATGTCTACAATACCTATCTACAGAGTTTGATGCCCTCGTTTGTGAAGGTGCTGGTAGTCCCGCCGAAATTAATCTCAAACACAAAGACCTAACTAATATGCGGGTGGCAAAACACCTAAATGCACCCACACTTTTAGTAGTTGATATTGATAGAGGTGGAGCATTTGCTCATATTATTGGCACATTAGAACTATTAGATCCAGACGAACGCGCCTTAATTAAAGGAGTTGTCATTAACAAATTTCGAGGACAGCGCTCAATTCTCGAACCCGGAATTAAATGGTTAGAAGAACGCACAGGTATTCCTGTTGTCGGCGTGATTCCCTATTTAGAACAGGTTTTCCCAGCGGAAGACTCCCTAGATTTACTAGAACGCAAACCCACAAAAGCTAACTCTGAACTAAATATTGCGGTGATTCGTTTACCCAGAATTGCCAATTTCACAGATTTTGACCCCTTGGAATCAGAACCATCAGTCACAGTAAAATATTTACATCCTAAGCAAAGTTTAGGACATCCAGATGCAGTAATTATCCCAGGAACAAAAACCACCATTGCCGATTTAATTACCTTGCAGAAAAGCGGTATGGCAGAAGCAATTCAAAACTATGCGGCTTCTGGTGGCACGGTTTTAGGCATTTGTGGCGGGTTTCAAATGTTGGGACAATCTATAGCTGATCCAGAAGGCATGGAAGGACAAGTTGGTAAATATCCAGGGTTAAGTTTATTACCCATGAAAACAGTAATTACTGGTCAAAAAACTGCCCGTCAGCGTCAAGTTACCTCCAATTATCCCCAAGCGGGTTTACCTGTGACTGGGTTTGAAATTCACCAAGGGCGCTCGCGCATAGAAAACCCAGCAGATCAAAAATCCTGTCAGCCTCTATTTGATGATGCTAATTTAGGGTTAGTAGATAGTTGTCAATCAGTTTGGGGAACTTATCTACATGGAATTTTTGATAATGGTCCTTGGCGACGAGCTTGGGTAAATCGTCTCCGGCAACAACGGGGTTTGAAATCTTTACCCACAGGTGTAGCGAATTACAAAGAACAGCGGGAGCAAATGTTAGATTCTTTAGCTACTCAAATTGAAGAGCATTTAGACTTAACACCGTTTATATAAGTAATTGGACAAAAATATTTACAGTCATTGCGAGCGAAGGGAAGCAATCACAACCCTTGCGATTGCTTCATTTCACTTCGTTCCATATGGCTAACGCCACGCAACGCTTACGCAATGGCATTGTGTAATTAATCCTGTCTCACTACTTAGATTAAGATTTTTTTCAGTTCATCTGATTTAACTAGAGTGCGTTTTAACGCACTTTAGCTTTGAGACCGGAACTTCAGTTCCGGGCGGGAATGTTGCAGCCAAACAAATAAGCTATCCCTAAGTTGACACGAAAAAAAGAGATTTATGGTATTGACAAACAATTTTAAAAATGTTATCATCCAATAGACGAGGAAGAACCATCTTGCAATTATTCAATTATAAAACTACAAGATCCCCGACTTCTTTAAGAAGTCGGGGATTTGATTCCAAATTAAACCTTACAGCATGGGTGCAAACTGAGATTTATCAGGGACTTCCGCGTACTCAGCCACAATTTGCCGAAGTTCGTCGCCATTAATGGTTTCTTTCTCAATCAACAAATCAACCAAACGATCTGCGAGACTACGATGATCACGCATGATCTTCTTAGCGTTGGTATAGCATTCTTCCACAATCATTCTGACTTGACCATCAATACGACAAGCGATCGCTTCAGAATACTCAGAACGGGTTGTCCAGTCACGACCCAGGAACACTTCACCCTGTTGGCTTTCCAGAGATAAAGGACCCAAATCAGACATTCCAAATCGAGTTACCATTTGTCGTGCCATTCCTGACAACTGCTGTAGATCTCCACCCGCACCGGTGGTGACTTCCGCTGATCCAAAAACTACTTCTTCAGCAGCCCGACCACCCAAAGCCCCGGTAATTCTGGCTTTTAGCTGAGAACGGCTAATTAGACCTTGTTCCTCATTAGGTGTAAACCAAGTTAAACCCTGAGCTTGTCCTCTGGGAATCAGAGTCACTTTTTGCACGGGGTCATGGTCTTTAAGTAAAGTCCCGACCAAAGCATGGCCGATTTCATGGTAAGCAATCAGACGCTTACTCTTGCTGTCTATCAAGGGAGTACCTTCCATACCAGCAACTACCCGATCAACAGCATCATCAATTTCTAGTAAAGTGATGCCTTCTTTCCGTCTTCTCGCTGTGAGAATCGCGGCTTCGTTGAGGAGGTTAGCTAAATCTGCACCGGTAAATCCAGGAGTCCGGCGAGCGATCGCTTCCAAAGATACGCTAGGATCTAACTTCTTATTTCTAGCATGAACTTGTAATACTTCCAAACGACCTTTAATGTCTGGTGCATCTACAGTTACTTGTCTATCGAAACGACCAGGACGCAACAAAGCAGCATCTAGGACATCAGGACGGTTAGTAGCAGCAATAATAATAATGCCAGTATTGCCTTCAAACCCATCCATTTCTGTTAATAATTGGTTGAGGGTTTGTTCCCGTTCATCATTCCCACCACCAATACCTGCACCCCGTTGACGACCCACAGCGTCAATTTCATCAATAAAGATGATACAGGGAGCATTATCTTTGGCTTTTTTAAACAAGTCACGGACACGGGAAGCACCCACACCCACAAACATTTCCACAAATTCCGAACCGGAGATAGAGAAGAAAGGTACACCAGCTTCACCAGCGATCGCTTTTGCCAGTAAAGTTTTACCAGTTCCTGGAGGTCCAACCAATAGTACACCCTTGGGAATGCGAGCGCCCACAGCAGTAAATTTCTCAGGTTGCTTGAGGAAGGTAACAACTTCTTGTAATTCTTCCTTCGCTTCTTCAATTCCCGCTACGTCGTCAAACTTCACCCCAGTTTTCGCTTCCATTTGGAAACGAGCGCGGGATTTGCCGAAATTCATTGCTTGTCCAGGACCACCGGGAAGATTATTAGAGCGCCGGAACAAAAAGAACAAGCCAGTAATCAATAAAACTGGGAAAACTAAATTACCCAAAAGTCCCCAGATTGCCCCATCGTTTCGCATCGGATGAGCATCGAAACTAACTTGCTTCTCCCGCAGCTTTTGGATTAATTCCGGGGCATTCACTGGCAAATCTACCCGCCAGCGTTGGGTGCGGTTTTCGATGTCTTGGTCATTAGCTTCAATAATTGCTGTTCTACCACCATCGTATAGGTCTACATTGGTGACACGATCTGCATCCAAATATTCCAAAAAGCGCCCATAGGTCATGCGGGTACTGGCAGCGTTTTTACCTGTCTCCGCAGGAGCGCCTGCAAAAGCGCCTTGCCAGAAGAAAAAGCCGATTACCAAAGCCAACACTGACCAGAGTGCTACGACTCTCCAAGAGAATTTCATCTTTAATTTGCCTCTAGATACTAATATGACTGCTTTTGTAACGGATGTTCATAAATCCATTTTGTAATTTGAGCCATAAAACGTCGGTTTGCTTATGGCCGATTCATGAAGTTTGTCTAGAATCTTAATTAAATTTAACCTAATTCTCATACTAATACCAATTAAAAATTAAAAATTAAAAGTTAAATATTCCCAAAATCTGACACAGTAAGGATTTGGGGCTAATTTATATTTTGCTATCCCTAATACTAATTTTATGCTGGACTGCACAGGACTACCAAATTCATTTATATTATTCATGCTTTAAAGCTCAATACAATGCAAAGGTTACGGAGAATGAACCACGAAGAAACGAAGAAGCGAAGGTAAGAGTTTTAGAGAGATTTTTCCTGATGGGCGATAGTGTAGCATATTAATTCTGTGTATTTTTGGAGGGATTGTCCGAAAAATTATTGGTGTTACCGTAGTTTACACAGAAAACATCTGTTCCAGGCACTTTCTTATAAAAATATGGCGATACATTTTGTGCATGAAGTTTTATGGGATAAGGGATTCAGAATTAACACCCTAGTGATAGTGTCATCGCTGATCTTGTAACTAAGTAGGTTGGCGTTAAAAATTCTCGTTATGACAAGGGAACAGGGAAGAGGTTTTGGGCAACTTTACTTTTCGTTACATATTTCGGTTTTTTTCCATTCACCTACTTAATCATCGTTTAAAATATAGTAGACTTCTTGTGGAAATTGCTATGAAAGCAGAGTTAACAGCCATCATTGAGAGAGCAGCGGAAGGAGGATACTGGGCAATTTGTCCAGAAATTTCTGGTGCTAATGGTCAAGGTGAAACCATTGAGGAAGCGAAAGAAAACTTGAAACTTGCTATTCAATTGATTATTGAAGATCGTATGGCAGATATCCGCAGGGGAATCACAGAAGATGCGATAGAAGAGACTATTTTAATTCCATGAAACGTAAAGAATTAGAAAAAAAGTTAAGACAAGCAGGTTGTTACCTAAAACGAGAAGGTGGTTCTCATTCTTTATGGATTAATCCTCAAACAGGTGTCATTGAGGCTGTACCAAGACATACAGAAATTAAGGAATTTTTAGCCCAGAAAATTCTTAAAAACTTAAATGCCGAATAAGTAGGTGAACACAATAAAACCAATCTGTGTGAAGAAAAGTAAAATCGCCCAAAACCTCTTCACTCTGTTCAACCTTCTTCCATGATTGGATTAGGTTGGTTAGCTATAATGCTGGGATACAGACTGGAAACATCAATTTTGGCAATGTGTTTGTGTAAACCTGGTACTGAAATTACCAATTTTTAACGCCAACCTACTTAGACATCTCCGAAAAATATTGTAGAGCCGAGAATCCCTAGCCATGTAACATCTCTACAAGGGTTTCAAGTCACGCACATTTAATTCTCACAAGATGTCTAATGATTTACTTGCCTTCCGTAATTTTCAATGTATAAGGTAGGGATTCATCTTCCTTGTAAGAACCAATCCAAATTTGATAAGTACCCGGTAGCCATTCCCCAACAATACCGGGGTTTTTACCGTTAAAGTCATCATTGCACCAAGTTCCACCAGGTCCTTTAATAATCATGGTGGTGTCCGCCGGACTTTCGACTACTAATTTCAGATAGTCAAATTTACTGGTAAGTTTCAAGGTATGGTCTGGTACTTCATCCATAAATCCTTGACAAGGGCCAGTTGGTGGTGTTTCTGCTTTTCCTGCTATTTTGCTTCCTTGTACTGAACCACCACTCATTCCCCTGACTGTCAAGGGGTCTGGAGAAAATGGATGTTGAATAGTCACATCTCCAAAAATCGGCGCGGCTGTTTGAGCATGAGCCACTGGAATAAATCCGGCTGTAACGCAGAGTACAACTATGATTCCTGTAGGAAAAGCTGTTTTTGACATTGCAATTATAGAAGAGTGCTAAATACCTTTGAAGACATGAATTTACGGTCTCAAGTTCCTTTACAGAAAAGACTTGAGTACCGCCGGGAGAATTTAAAATTCCAGAAAATTCTGACCCAATACCCGGAAATTAATTATTGCTAATTGCTTGATTTAAGCGGGATTTATCTAAACCAATCTGATTAAGTAGTAACCAAGACTGAATTAAATCTGGTCCATGTACATCCCCAGTTAATGCGGCTCTGAGCGATCGCATCACTAAGCCTTTTTTCACTTTTTCTGATTTCACAACCTGCTTAATAATATCCTGGGCGACATCACCAGTTAACTCCGGCTGACTTTCTAAAGCTGCAATAATTACTTGTAGTACAGTCTTCACCCCTGCTTGCTGTAATTGTTGACTGCCTTCCTCAGTCAATTCTACCCCCTCAGTAAAAAATACCTTGGTCATATCCACAGCATCCACCAACCGAGTCAAACTAGCAGCAATTAACCCCACTAGCTGCTCTAACCAAGGATGTTCTCTCCCACCAGTAAATTGAAACCCAGCTTTTGACCAGAAGGGAATAACTAAATCTGTCAGCTTATCAACTGGCATACTGTGGAGATATTGGCTATTCAACCAATCCAATTTATCCCAGTCAAACTTAGCACCAGCTTTATTCACTCGCTCAAAGCCAAAATCCTTAGCTGCTGATTCTAAATTGAAAATTTCTTGCGTGGAATCCGCTGGCGACCAGCCTAGCAAAGTCATATAATTGACTAAACCTTCCGCCGTAAAACCCATTTCCTGAAAGTCACAAATGGAAGTTACTCCATCCCGCTTCGATAATTTGCGCCCTTCTTGATTCAAAATCAAGGGCGTATGGGCAAATTCGGGAATTTTTGCCCCTAAAGCTTCATACAACAAAATCTGTTTAGCAGTATTGGCGATATGGTCTTCACCACGAATGACATGAGTAATCTGCATATCAATGTCATCCACAACCACCACAAAATTATATAGTGGTTGACCTGTACCATCACTAGCAGCGCGAGCAATCACCATATCACCACCCAAATCGCTACCCCGCCAACTCATTTTCCCCCGGACTAAATCATTCCAGACAATTTCTCGGCTGTCGGCGATTTGGAAACGAATCACAGAAGAACGTCCTTGAGCTTCAAATTCAGCCCTTTGTTCTGGGGTAAGGTGACGGTGACGGTTATCATAGCGGGGTGCTTCCCCTCTAGCTTTTTGACCTTCTCTCAAAGCATCTAACTCTTCCGATGTAGTGTAGCAGCGGTAAGCTAATCCTTGGTCTAGTAATTTTTGAACTGCTTCCTTGTAAAGATGTAGGCGTTGAGATTGAAAAAATGGACCTTCATCCCAATTCAATCCTAGCCAGCGTAGTCCATCCAGAATATTATCTGTGTATTCTGGACGCGATCGCTCTAAATCAGTATCTTCGATTCTTAAAATAAACTTGCCATCATGGTGACGAGCAAACAAATAATTAAATACAGCCGTTCTCGCTGTACCAATATGTAGATTTCCGGTAGGACTCGGAGCTATGCGAACTCTGACAGTCACAGTTAATTCTCTCTTTTACAAATCATGATTACACATACTGAAATTAGAGCCTATGAGTTTGCCTTATCAACTCTTTATCTCATATTCAGTATTTTAGAACGGGACTGACGGGGCTCGAACCCGCAACTTCCGCCGTGACAGGGCGGTGCTCTAACCAATTGAACTACAGTCCCTTGCGTTTTGCTTAACTTGCACTCTCACTATTATGCCCAGTCTTTTTATATTTGTCAAGTAGTTTGAGAAAAGATTTTTTTTAGAGGCAATTAGAGAATTCCACAAAAAGAAATGCCCAATGTCATTCTGTTCACGCAGCGTGTCAGAGGCATTACAAAACGAAGTGTAGTGAAGAATCTCTTGAGATGCTTCGTTTCCCTATGGCTAACGCCACGCTCCGCGAACGCTACACTCAGCATGACAAAACAGGATCATTTATTTTGTGGCTTACTCTTAAGAGACTTCCCATTAAAAAAATACCCAAAAATTTCTTGTGGTGCGGGACGAATTGCCCGCTAATCATCAAGGACGGGCAGGATGCCCATCCCACAAAATTGGGTAATTTATTTTTTGGTGTTCCCTAAGAGACTTCCCATTAAAAAAATATCCCAAAATTTCTTGTGGTGGGGGCTGAAAAGCCCGCTAATAATACAAGGTTCAAAGGCTCTCCCCGTTGCGGGGAGAGGTTTACCAGAGGGGTTTCATATTTGGTTAAACTATGAACCGTTTTCAGTATATTTATACGTAATGGGACAGAATTAATTACACAATTGATTTTTCTGTTCCCAGTTAAGAGTTAAGAGTTCCCTCTCTCAACGAGTGAATTTAATTTTGTCCGACTACTTACAGTGCCTAAATCCTACAAGTTCATGATTTTAACTGCTTTAGTATCTCTAATTTTATATATTCATATTGCTGCTTTAACAAGCTTTTGCTAGTTCCGAATTCCGTAGAAGCTTTCATGCTCTGACTTTGTTGCACCCAATTCTTCAGATTTTGTGTTTGTAAGGGAGAAATACTAATACTGAACATATTAGTACAGCAATGTGAAGGTTCTAAGGTAAAGAAAAGTAAGGAATAGGACTCATTTTCCGCCAATGACCACACCAATTTGAGATTTTGGGAATTTTGCATATCTAAGTAACATGGTAGCCACTTAGGGGTAAGGTCATGGTCGTAAAGTAGTGTTATCCATAACAACATCGGATGGGGATGTGTAATAAAAATAAATCGAGTGTAGCGTGTAGTATAGGCATAATTTTGAATTTCTAATTCTGGTAACATTATCCATAAAGAAGCTGTAGATACTTTTTTTTCACTAATGAGTTGAGGAAAAACAATTTTTTGAGTTGGCTTATTTTGAGGCCAAATAAATTGTTGATCAAGTATGATTTTGGTTTGAGATAATTCAGAATTTCCCAAACCTGAATTTAAAGATGCTTGCTCCAAGGATTGTTCTATTTTATCCAGACCCTGGAGAATTTCCGTCATATTTTGGGGACGTTGACCTGGCTTTTTAGCTAAACAACTAATAATTAAATCATCGAGTTGCTGTGGAACTTGGAGACTGGGTTTTATATCTGATATATGTTTTGGTGATTCAAATAAATGTACTTGATACCAAGCCCCAAATCCTTCCGCTGCTGGTTGCCAAGGTTTTTGCCCTGTCAACATTTCAAACATGACTACACCTAAACTATAAATATCAGAACGACTATCTATATCTCCACCGTCTAATTGTTCAGGAGAACAGTATGCTAAAGTTCCATAACATTTTTCATTGGTGATCATTGATTCTGTACTATTAAGAAATTTGGCGATGCCAAAATCCAATATTTTAACTAATTTACCTAAGATGGGATCTGGAGTAACAATAATATTAGCTGGTTTAATATCTCTATGAACTAATGGCTGAATTTTTCCATCAATATTGACACCTTGATGAGCGCACTTTAAGCCTAAACAAATTTGCCGAGTTAGATTGAGAAACATGGGGATAGACAGAGGAATTAATTCCTTCAAACTTTGTCCAGATAAATATTCCATGACATAATATGGGTTGCCATTAGTAGTTACACCATAATCATAAGCATGAACAATATGAACACTCTTTTGGCTTAAAGCCGCGCTGAGAAGAGCTTCACGGTTAAAGCTTTCCTGTCTTTGAGTATCAATAACAGTTTGAGATAAAAACTTAATGGCTACTGGTGTTCCTCCCAGCAGCATATCTTCTGCTAGAAATACCTCACCCATGCCACCTCTTTCAATTAATGTTTTAATTTGATAACGGTTGGCTACCAACTCCTGATTTTGTGGAGGCAGGTATGGACTATTATTCACGTTAATAACCTCTACAGTCACTGAGAAGCCCACACTCACCCGTTCGCGCAAGCGTGCAGCAAGGCATAGGGGAGTGTGTGGAGTATGTCACAAGTTAGGTATTCTAAAGCGGCGTAATAATTTGGTTAGTGGAGATTCAATTTTCAGCTTAAAGGCTAAAATTTGGGTTTGTTGTAGTCCATTAAAATTATTATCGCTGATTAAAATTAGTGATGGTTGCCCGTCGGGGAGTTTTGCACCTAAGGTTAATCCCTCAATATTATCTAATGATACATCTAAAGTTCGTAAATCTAAGAGGAGTTTTTTTGCTGCTGGCTGGATTTTATCAGGGTCAATTTCGGTAATGTTGTCTAAGCTATGGATGTCTGTGGCCTTATTTAGGGAAACCTGAAACAGAGAAACTGTAAATCCCAAACCTGTGAAACTTCTTTCTATACTGAGAAAGGTTCCTGCATTATCGATCGCTACTAAATCAGGTAAGCCACTGGCAAATTTACCTGTAGGATTAAACAAGGGTGTCACTGGTTGTGTTTGGTAGAGAAATTCCTGTTCTGGCTGTTTGGTTAAGAGGTTATATTGCAAAATGCGGCAAGATGTACCAACACCTGATTGGGCTGCTGTACCATCTTGAATTAAGGCGTTTTCGGTGGCTGTAAATAGAAGTTTTTGATTCGGTGTAATGGTGAGACTTTCAAAGGCTAAGTTGTTGCGAATGCCTTTTTGCTTTTGAGAATCTGGCAAAAATTTATCCAGTATGGGTAAGGTATTAATTGTTTTTCCAGAAGCTAGTGCAAACTCTTTAATAAAGGGATTGATGAGTCTGTCTACATCACCTTCTGAGGAAACAAATATGGTATCTTTATTAGTGAGGGCAACTCCTTCTGTATCAGTAGTATTGAGGAGGAATGGTTGATTATTATTATCTAATAAGTTCGTTACACCTACGGGAACAACTCCATTATTATTTAGTTTACCTTTACTCAGATCAATTGTTAAAGTATAAAAACGAGGTGGTGCTTCTTGCCCTCTGTCATCAGATATTGCGTAGTACAAGTTATTTTTGGCATCATAAGTAATTCCCGATAAACCGCCAACTTCGGTTTTTTGGAAAGTTAAACCTGTGGGTAAGGTAGCTTGACCAATAAATTCTATGCTGTTGATGATGAAAGAAGCGGAAGCGAAATTATTAACCAGAAAACTAATCAGAATTAGTGAAGTTGCCAAGATAAGAATCAGGAATGGTTTCCGAAATTTTGGAAGATGCAACATAGAATAATAGTAGGGGCGCAGGGCCTGCGCCCAGTTAGAAATTAGGAAGAAGAAAGAAGTTTTATGCACTTGTGAAAAAAGCAACCAGCCAATCTTTGACAGTACGGGTGGCGCGACAGTCATCTTCGTTGTAGTCTTGGATGATTGTTAATAAAGTGCGATCGCCTGTTTCTAACCACTTATCATACCAGTAAATACATTTAGCACCATTGGCTTCTTGTTCACGCCATTCAAACCCCACCCAACGGGCAATAGTTTTTAACGCATAACTATCTATTGGTAAAGCCACACTTTGAATTAATTGTTCATAAATATCAACAAACCGATTCAGGAGAGGATGAATTTGAGCATGAGGTGTGCGGTACAGTTTTCCCAGGCGTTTGACTGTATCCACTTCATAAGCACAAAAATGATAAATTGGTGCTTGGGGATATTGATTCACTAAATTTAAAAATTGTTGCCAAATTAGAGGTTCTTGTTCTGGTTGTTCCGCCAAAAAAGCATAAAACTGTTCAGTATTAGCAACTCTATCCACAACTAAAACACCTAAAAGATAATTTAAATTTAAATCTGGCTGGGCTTCAATATCAAAATAAAGTTCAATCGGGGCTGTAAAAGTCAGATATTCTAAAGAAAAGGAATCAGCAAGAATCAAGGGTTGTTTGGTGAATACAGATTGGGCTTGGACAACTAATTTAGCTGCCACATTACCATCAAATCCTGTTAAGTTTTCTAAGGTGCTAGGATGGGTCTGTGCCAGTGCTTCTAAAGTAGTGATGTCCAAATTTTGCAGTTGAGTGTAGCGAATCGGTGTTACACCTGGCAACAGAGACAGATGTTCTTGAGATCTCGCTTTCGCATAACAATAATTATACCAGGGACAAAGATTACATTTCTGCCGAGAAATAAAAATTTCCGGTGCTTCCACCGACTCAATAACTTGAATATATTCCTCTAAAATATCCAGCATTTGTGGTGTCCATTTGTCCAAATCCACCACATAAGTTTTATCTTTATCTCGCAATATCAGCCCAGCCTGACTCAGAATCACATCCTGAACCATAGCTAAAACTTGGGCGTGAAAAGCAATAACTACCTGATATTCTTGCTTAGGACGCTTACCCAATTCAATATTAACCGGGACATAGTTCCAATTTCCAAAACGGGATTTACCCGGCTGTTTCACAAGCAAATCTGGGCGACTCAGCAAAGTATATTTTTCATAATAGGTAGTTAATATTACACCACGACGAATATAACTCACCCCTTGCTGCATCAGTGCTAGAGTTGATGCTGCTCCTGCTTGCCAATCACTCGCAACATAATCCGGTTCGGAATAACTTAACTTTCTGACTATCCGCTGATGATGAAGGCTTTTGTCCTTCTGCACCTTCAGCATTAACTCATTGGGAATCTCTCGCTGAAGATAATCACCATGAACATCTAAAAAAGGTCGTCGCTGACAGCGTTGAAATTGTAGTAAAAGTTGAGCATTGATTAACATCCTTTTAAGCTAACAATAATTCAGAAATTACAGGACAGTTAAGAATTGCATTGTTCAGCCAAATAGTGTAAGTAGGTTGGCGTTGAAAATTGTCGTTATAGC
>NZ_VILC01000003.1:94583-98418 GCF_009712065.1 Aphanizomenon sp. UHCC 0183
AATAGGCAATAGGTAAGAGTAAAGAAGTTTTCAGCGATTTTACGTTTCTTTACACAGTTTGGTTTTATTGCGTTCACCTACTTAGTTCTGATTTTTCATGAGTGTTAACACAAACACATTATGTCCCACCGGAGTAACCAGCACAGAAGGTTCGACATTATAGTATAAAACATCAGTGTTGGCGATATTTTTCAACACCATATTACCAGCCCAATTAATAATGTCTTGTATTTTCCCAGCTTACATGATTTTCCTCGGTTTTGGCTAATTTAACCTTCCGCGCCTCAAAGGCGGCATTAAAACCATCATCTTTATTGCCATAGAAATAAAGTGTAAATCGTTTTTTGTGGATTTTTGCAACTCTTAATCATTTATCTGCTCATTTCTGGGCTAGATATTGCTACACTGAATTTCATACAAAATCATAATTGTTGTCCCTTGCACCTTGTGAGAGCATAAGGATCAGCTTTCTGGTGTCATCAAAAAAAGAAAGATAAAAGAGCAAATCAAAACATGGTAGAATCCCTCAGAAAACCAATCTCTGACGAAATTCGTTCTGGAGTTAAGTCCCCTGCTAAGGAAACCCTTTTAACACCAAGGTTTTACACAACCGATTTCGATGAAATGGCGCAGATGGATCTTTCCGTCAATGAAGAGGAATTAGAAGCTATTATTGCAGAATTCCGCATTGACTACAACCGCCATCACTTTGTTCGGGATGCTCAGTTTGAACAATCTTGGGACTCTATTGACGGAGAAACTCGCAAATTGTTCGTTGAATTTCTCGAACGTTCTTGTACAGCAGAGTTTTCCGGCTTCTTGTTATACAAAGAACTCGGCCGTCGCTTAAAGGATAAAAGCCCTCTTTTAGCTGAAGGCTTTAACCTGATGTCACGGGATGAAGCCCGTCATGCTGGGTTCTTGAACAAAGCTATGTCAGACTTTAATCTTTCTTTAGATTTAGGATTTTTGACTAAGAGCCGTAGTTATACGTTCTTTAAGCCCAAATTCATATTCTACGCGACCTATCTTTCTGAAAAGATTGGTTATTGGCGTTATATCACCATTTATCGTCATTTAGAAGCCCATCCTGAAGATCAAATTTATCCAATTTTCAACTTTTTTGAGAACTGGTGTCAGGATGAAAACCGTCACGGTGATTTCTTTGATGCGGTTATGAGAGCGCAGCCACAAATGTTGAATGACTGGAGAGCTAAACTATGGAGTCGCTTCTTCCTGTTGTCAGTATTTGCAACTATGTATCTCAATGATATTCAACGCAAGGACTTCTATGCTTCCTTGGGATTGGATGCGCGTGATTATGATATTCATGTAATCAAGAAGACTAATGAAACCGCTGGTAGAGTCTTCCCAGTTATTTTGGATGTTGAAAACCCAGCGTTTTATCAGCGTTTAGATGTTTGCGTCAAGAATAACGAAAAATTGGCAGCAATTTCTAGCTCTAATACGCCTAAATTCCTGCAATTCTTCCAAAAATTCCCAATCTATTTGTCTCATGGTTGGCAGTTATTACAATTATATCTGATGAAGCCTATTGATGCGGCTTCTGCTCACGGACAAGCTCGTTAATTTGAGTTTATTTTTTGAGGAGGTGGTTTTGTCCAAGACAAAACCACCTTTTTTTATCATTGATTTTTGAAAGTAGGGGCAAACCCCCCGTTGTTGCCCAAGAATCAGGGTAGGCACGGGGGCGCTACCCCTACATCAAATCCAAATCTTTTATATAATAAGTTTTACTTATCATGCACAAAAATTTTAGATATCAATTACCGTTTCTGCTGACATTTTGTTTATTTACTAATTTATTACCTGCGGTGGGTGCGGTTGTCTGTCCAACGGATGTTAAAGAATTAAAAGTAGCTGGGTATTATGATAGGGATGGTAGTAACGGACGTAGCGGTAGAGATGGACGCAGTGGGACAAGCCAGATAATAAACGCTGATGGTTCGGCGGTTAATCTTGACTTATCTGGAAAAGATGGTGAAGATGGCGAGGATGGTGAACCGGGTTTTCGTCCTAGTTGTCGGAATTATCAGGAAGAAGGACGAGATAATATTAATGCCCCCAATGGTGGTGATGGTGGTAGCGGTGGTTCTGGTGGCAATGGTGGTCAGGGTGGCGATCTGACGGTCTATTATACGAATTTGGCAGATTTAAGGAAAATTGCCGTTCGGGCTGTTGGTGGCGAAGGTGGACGGGGTGGAAGAGGTGCTAGAGGTGCGGTGGGTTGTTCCTGTCGTCAACGACGTTGGGAGAGGGAAAGTTGTACAGGAAGATCTGGTACTCTCAATCGTCAATGTACTCAAAAGGTTTATCGGTGTTACGATGGACGCGATGGCAGTGATGGTAGAGATGGGCGTGATGGTAAACCGGGCAGGTTAGGAATTTTAAGTATAGTTAATGGCAAAGAAGTTTTAGCAGATGATAAACCAACTGCGGAAATTGCGGTTTCTCAATTGGCAAATCAACAATTTAATCTTTCTAAAAATAAATGGCAAATTCGTCAAGGGGCAAAATCTTTACTTGCCATTGGTTCTGTAATTGCTGATGAATATCGAGAGTTTGAACGGCGGTTAGATGGAACTTTTAAATTAGTTTGGTCAGAAAAACAGGATATTAATAATTTTGCCAATCAATCTGTAAAACTCTCTTTAAATTATAATCAAGAAATAGATATTGCTTTTCCTGAAAATCTCTGGGTTGATGGTACTGCTAAAACTACGGGAGGTTTGACGGAGTACACTGTAAATCATGCTATTTTTCAGGAAGATGTGATTAGGTTAGCTGTGGCTGAATTTGCTAATTCGGGACAAAATCTCAGTTTCAGAATAGTTGATTTAGCTGGTAAATCTGATGTGATTAATACTCGGTTTAAAGTGAAATATCGAGCGCGAGATAATTTTGATGATGCTTTTAATCCTCAAATTTTATATGAAGGGGAAGTTCCTGCGGAGTTAGTAAGTCGTAGTTATAATAATTTTACTCTGGCTTTAGGTAAGTTAAAAATTCCTAGTCAAGCTTTAAATCCAGGTGTAAAGGTTGATGTTGAAGTTGTGGCAATTCGTTCTTTAGGTGGACGTTCTATACAGCAAAAAATTAGTTGGCAAGGGGTAATTCGTAAGCGATGATAAGATTTAGATCCCCGACTTCTTAGAGAAGTCGGGGATCTTGTTGTCCATAATTATTTTCCCATGTTGCGTTTGAGTTTTTCTAATTCATCTTGGGTTTCCCAACGGCGAAATGTATTTTCTAGGTCATCAAAATTACTATTATAATTAGTAGCTGTATTCCAGCCATGAGTTTCAGTTTCTAATCTTTGTTGGGTTTGTGCTTTGGTTCTGGCTGTTTGTGCTTCGGCTGCTTTGGTTTGTACTTCTTGACGACGTTGTTGAATTTTGCGAAGTAGTTCTTGGGATTGACTAATGCGTTCTTTTAAACCTTGCATTTGTCCCCACATTTGATTTCCTTCTCGCAGTAGTGCTGCTTCTCGTTCTTGGGCTGGGGTGGCTAAGTCTTGTCTACCTGCGGCTTGGGCCTTTTCAATACGGATATGCCATTTTTGAATTTCTTGGGCTGTGGAGAGGATTTCATCTTGCGATCGCTTCTCTTGTAATTGTAACTCGGCAATTAATTTTAATGTATCTTCTTCTTGTTCCCGCAGTTGTTCTAATAGTGCTTCTAACTCTAAATGAGGGTTATTTCGCAAGAATTCTTCTAAACGACTTTCTAAAAACCGACTTAAATCATCAAATAAACTCACTGTTAATACTCCAAAGATTAGATATATGTTTATTTATAACAGGGAACGGGGGGT
>NZ_VILC01000003.1:98522-114224 GCF_009712065.1 Aphanizomenon sp. UHCC 0183
AGGGGAGGTAGGGGGAGTAGGGGAAGTAAGGGAAGTGGGGGGAGTAGGGGAAGTAGGGGAGAAATTTCATTCTTCATTCTTCATTCTTCATTCTTCATTCTTCATTCTTCATTCTTCTGATAGCGTAGCGTGGCGTTAGCCATACTTCTGAATGGGCGCAGGCCCTGCGCCCCTACCTCCTGAACTCCTGTTAAATGGGTGTTACCCAATATTTGATTCCTTGGACAATTTTTTGTTGTAATCCAAATTTGGGTAAATCATCTTCACTCCAGCCTAAATAAGTCCAATGGGGAAGATCACTAACTACAGTTTGAAACCAGCCGTTTTCATTTAAAGCCTGTCTTTGGGCTGATGTTGATACTTGTAAATCAATTGCTAATCCCCACAGATGTTGTGATGTGCCAGGGGGGGCAACTAATCCGAGAATTTTTGTTTCTTTTCCGGCTTTTACTTGTGCTAATGTTTCGCTATTTGCGTATTTGTTCCAAAATCTTAAATTGGTGGCAAAATTGCGAAGACAATCTCCAGCGTAACCTGATTTTAAAGGAATGGTTGCTAAACTTTTGGCTTGATTTAAAGCGGTGGCGGCTGTTTTTTGTAAATAACATTCTTGTGTGTCATTTACTAAAGCTATATTAATTGCATCCTGAAAAGATTGGGTTGCTGATTCGTTATCTAAAATCACTTTTTGTGGTAGGTTAATTCCTGGCTTTTGATTAATAAATACTGTCCCATAAGTACGCAGTAAAGTATATTCAAAAGTATCAATTTGGGGAATTGTGGGGATTTTTTTGGCGATTACTGCTAAGAAACGCTGTTGATCATCTAATTGCTGATTGGGAATAAATTGTGTATCTACAGATGTTGTTGGGCTATGACAAGGTATGTCGGAGTTAGTTATACAGTCTGTCCTGATTTGAGGGGTTTGTGTTGGCTGACTTTGGGAAATTTTGTGAATAGAGACTAAGCTAACACTAACAAAAATAATTATGGTCACAAATGCCGCTATTTTCAGAACTAGTTTCATGAAAATATTACTTGTTTTGAAAATTTCGATTTGATCATATCGCAAAATTTAGTTATTTTTTTGTATTATTAGGTTAATTACTTTCATGTTTAATCATTTTTATCAAGATAATGACTTTTAAAAACTCTCGCACTCAAACCTTAGTTATTTATGGCATACTAGGAGCGATCGCCCTGGTGATGCTATTTCCATTATTATGGCTGATCAGTACAGCCTTAAAATCACCAACGGAAAATATCTGGCAGTCACCACCCCAATTATTACCCAATCAACCAACATTAGAAAACTTCTCCAGAGTTTGGCAATCTCTACCTTTTGGAACTTATTTATACAATAGTATATTAGTATCAGTATTAACAGTTGGTTTAAATTTGTTATTTTGTTCCTTAGCGGCTTACCCCTTGGCTAGACTATCATTTGTGGGCAGAAATGGGATTTTTATTGCCATTGTGTCCACAATTATGATTCCCTTCCAAATTGTCATGATTCCTTTATATATTTTAACAGTGCAACTAGGATTGCGAAATAGTTACTTAGGGATAATTTTTCCGAGTTTAGCATCTGCTTTTGGTATATTTTTACTCCGACAAGCTTTGATAAGTGTGCCAAAAGAAATTGAGGAAGCGGCTCGCTTAGATGGCAGTTCTGAGTTAGGATTATGGTGGTGCGTAATGCTACCTGCCATTCGCCCAGCCTTAATTACTTTGGCTATCTTTGTCTTTATTGGTGCTTGGAGTGACTTCCTGTGGCCTTTAATTGTCATTCAGGATGAAAGTTTATATACTCTGCCATTGGGGGTAGCTAAGTTAGCGGGAACATTTTCCTTAGATTGGCGGTTAGTGGCTGCTGGTTCAGTAATTTCTATTACTCCAGTGTTAGTATTATTTTTGTTTTTACAAAAATATATTGTCCCTACTGATACGGGGAGTGGAGTCAAGGGTTAAAAATGCAGATAAAAAAATGGCGTTGCTGATTAAGGGTATGAATTTTAGTCTCACGCAAAGGCGAGGCAGCGCGGTCTTGGGGGTTTCCCCCATGAGCGACTGCCGTAGCAAAGACGCAAAGGTAAGATTTTTAAAGGTTCAATTTGGAAATTTCATACCTCGATTCAGCAACGCCAAAAAAATCATCAAGCTTCTGAACCCCGGATATGGCAATCCTGGGAATATGCAAAAGCTATTTTCAATAATTCTAAGTAGGTGAACACAATAAAACCAAACTGTGTAAAGAAATGTAAAATCGCCCAAACCCTCTTCACTCTTGCCTCTTGCATGAGTGCCTTTTGCCTTGCCATAACGACAATTTTCAACACCAACCTACTTACCTCCTGACCCCTAGCATTTAGAAAAATGATCAATTCTGCATTACAGTTATTAGTTTTAAGCAATGGTCATGGGGAAGATATGATTGCTGTGCGGATTATTCAGGCTTTACAACAATTATCTTCTCCACCAGATATTTTTGCTTTACCAATAGTGGGTGAAGGACGTGCTTATCAAAAAATAGATATTTCTCTGATTGGTAAAGTGCGAACTATGCCTTCTGGTGGTTTTATTTATATGGATAGCCGTGAATTAATGCGTGATGTTGGCGGGGGGTTGGTGCAGTTGACTCTTAATCAAATTCAATCTATCCGCCGTTGGGTAAGTTCACAAACTAAGTTAGGTAATCAAAAGGCTGTTCTCGCTGTAGGGGATATTGTTCCTTTGCTGTTTGCAGCGATGAGTGGTGCTGATTATGCTTTTGTGGGGACGGCTAAATCAGAATATTATGTGCGTGACGCAATGGGATTGTTACCCAGGAAATCAAGGTCCGCATGGTGGGAAAATTTTTCTGGTTCGATTTACCATCCTTGGGAAAGGTGGTTGATGAGTCGTGGTCGTTGTCGGGCGGTGTTTCCTAGAGATTCTCTGACTACGGAAATTCTCAAAAAATGGTCAATTCCCGCTGTAGATGTGGGGAATCCCATGATGGATGGGTTACAGACAAGTTTGACTGCACAACAGTTCTATCGTCCTGATGCTGAACTCGAAGAGGTGATTCGTCCTTTTGTTGTGACTCTTTTGCCCGGTTCTCGTGCGCCGGAAGCTTACAATAATTGGGAAATCATCATGATTGCTGTATCAGCACTGATGGCTAGTTTACGACGACCAGATTCTTTATTTGGGGCTGCGGGGACGATGATTTTTTTAGGGGCGATCGCGCCTGGTCTAGATTGTAGTATTTTATCACAAAGTTTACATATCCAAGGTTGGCGACGGTGTGATCAATCTCCTTTACCAATTTCTGACCCCGACAGTTTGACTTTTCAACAAAAAAATTCTTACTTCATCTTGACCCAACAAGCCTATAATGACTGCTTGTATTTAGGTGATGTGGCGATCGCTATGGCTGGAACAGCAACGGAACAATTCATTGGTTTGGGAAAACCTGCGATCGCTATCCCTGGTAATGGTCCTCAATATAACCCCGGTTTTGCAGAAGCCCAAAGTCGGCTTTTAGGCATATCCCTCACCCTCGTCAACCAACCATCACAAGTTCTCCCAGCTATCCAATCTCTCCTCAAAAATCCTGACATCCTCCATGCGATCGCTGAAAATGGCATTCAACGCATGGGACGTGCAGGTGCAGCACAACGGATTGCAGAATGTTTGCAAGAAAGGGTAATTGGTCATTAGTCATTGGTCAGTGGTAATTTTCTTCTTCCTTCTTCCTCCTGAACTCCTGATAGCGCAGCGTGGCGTTAGCCATACTCCTGATAGCGCAGCGTGGCGTTAGCCATACTCCTGAATTCCTGATAGCGCAGCGTGGCGTTAGCCATACTCCTGACTGGGCGCAGGCCCTGCGCCCCTACCTCATGACTCCTTTCCTAAACCACCAAACCGGAACGTAAAGCCCGAACTGCTGCTTGGGTACGATCATCAGCACAGAGTTTATTTAAAATATTGCGAACATGAGTTTTGACCGTACCTACAGTAATATATAACTTCTCGGCGATTTGTCCATTGCTGCAACCAGCCACAATCAATGCCAGAATTTCCAGTTCCCGTTGGGTGAGGGGGTAAGTTTCTAAAACTTGTTCATATTCTGTTTCTAGGGCTTCAATTTTGACAGTTTTCGGCTTATCAAATGATTGATGATCACCGGGGACACCTTGGCGCATTTTCCGTAATACTATATTAGCGATCGCCGGATCAATCCAAGAGTTACCATGAAAAGTTGCTTGTACAGCCTCAATAAATTTATTAACACTTGTATCCTTCATATAATAAGAATCTGCGCCGGCGGCAAAGGCTGCCAAAACCACATTTTCTGAATTATTCATCGTCAAAATCAATATTTTGGTCTGCGATTGTCCTGTTTCCGTCTGATAACGTCTAAACTTGCGCGTCAGTTCAATCCCATCCATATCGGGTAAACCGATATCTATCACAGCCACATCCGGTTTAGTTGTTTCTAGCAGTTTTAGCCCCAGATTCGCACTAGCCGCCTCACCTACCACCTTAAAACCGCCATGCAACTGCAATTCAGTTTTGAGTCCCATGCGCGTTAAATCATGATCTTCAATTAATAGAATGCTAATGTCACTCATTATTACACCCATGATAATTCAGATTACTTCTGAAGGAAGTATTACCAATAGCAAAAAGCGGATTAGTTATTTAAGAATTGTATTTAATTTATCCATCCCCCAGCATATATGATCTGTGAAACAATGAACATCTATCAATAGGAATAGTAAATAATTGATTTTTGAATTTTCATAGCTGTAAAAATCTAGCTAAAGATATATAGATATTTCCCGCAAAACAAATGAAATTATTGAGACAAATCAGAAAAATTACAGTTATGGTACTATTACGAAATTTACTATGGATTCAACACAGCAGTTAGCGAATATGCGAGTATTACTATTATCACACTATGCTATCAGACACCAAAAAAACTTCTAACCCTGATATCTACGCTAAAAACGTAAGTAGGTGAACACAATAAAACCAAACTGTGTAAAGAAATGTAAAATCGCCTAAACCCTCTTGCCTCTTGCCTTTTGCCTTGCCATAACGACAATTTTCAACGCCAACCTACTTATTTATATGTGTGACGCAAATAATTTTTCACCTGATAATTATTACCAGTATTTAGATAAAAACACTTAAGCCAATGGTACATAATGTTTCCATGCAACTCTCACTAATGGGTGAGGACAGTTAATGAATTACTAATTTACAATGTTTTTAGGTGGATAAAGTATTTCTTTTACCTGGAAATAAATCTGCTCATTCACCAGAAAATCATGTTCATTATTTGTATAATCTAGAAACTGTAAAAATAGAAATGCTGAATATAAATCTGTATTGGACAGCCAGAAGAAAAACCGATGGAAGAGAATCTGAAAATCTTAGTTGTAGACGATGATCAGACTAATGGCTCAATAGTAAGTCTAGCTCTGACCCAAACAGCTATTAGCATGGAAATTGATGAAGTTAAAGATGGGAATCATGCCTTTTTTGCCCTCATCAATAATCACTATGATTGCGTATTTTTTAACTATCACTTACCAAATCAAGATAGTTTCACATTAATCCATAAATTACAATCTTCAGGGATTAAAGTTCCGCTAGTAATTTTCATAGATTCAGACAATGAACAAATAGCCAGAGAGTTGCTGAAATTAGGTGCTAGTGAGTATTTTCTTAAGTCTAGATTATCACCAGAAACCATAGCTCAAATCTTACGCAGTACCATCCGTATACATCATGCTGAAATGCGGCTAGATTTAGCAAACCAAGAGCTTAAAGAAAGTCGTGAACAGCTAGTTTTACAGCAAAAAGAATTAACAGCACAACAGCAACATATTAAATACCAAAACTTTAAACTCTTAGAAATATCTAGCTTAAAATCACTATTTTTAGCCACCATATCCCATGAACTAAGAACTCCCATGAATGCAATTATTGGGTTTTCACAAATTCTCTTACGTCCCAAATTTGGTCAGTTGACAAATCAACAACTAGACATGGTAGAGAAAATTCTCAATAATGGCAAAGATTTACTGCTAAAAATCAATGAAATTCTGGATTTTTCTCAACTAGAATCCGGGAAATTAGAACTAAAGCCAGAAATATTGGATTTATCAAAAGTTGTGAGTCATGCGGTTACAAAAATTCGTCCCTTAGCTGAAGCCAAAAATTTATCTTTGCTAGTTAAAATAGACCTAGAAAATACATTAGTATTTAATGATGCAGTACGGTTACAACAAATTGTCATCAATTTACTTTCCAATGCTGTAAAGTTTACTGAGGCTGGGACTATTTGGGTAGAAATCCAAGAAACAACTCAAAATCAAGTTATAATAACCGTGAAGGATACAGGAATTGGTATTGCTTCTCAAGATTTTCAAAAAATTTTTGCAGCATTTCACCAAATTGATCAAGGTATTGGTCGTAAATATTCAGGTACAGGGTTAGGTTTAGCTATTATTGATTCACTGGTAGACATCATGGGAGGAAAAATAGATATCGAAAGTCAGTTAGGGGTAGGTTCAATATTTAAAATAAAATTACCACGAAAAATAAATTTAGCACCAGATTTAGGGAGTGTAGTTTTTAGTCCTCATCAAAATCCTTTTCATTCTGTATATTCTCCTCATAAAGCTTCAATCAATTATCCCCACTTAAAATTGTAGATTACCAAGAACTTAAATATGTCTAACTTGAAAGAATTCCGAATTTTGTGCGTTGATGATGTCCCAGATAATCTGATTTTAATGCGGACAATCTTAGAAAGCGAAGGCTATGAAATTGATTCAGCAATGGATGGTAAAATAGCCTTAGAAAAAGTCATTAAGTCACCACCGGATTTAATTATCCTAGATGTGATGATGCCAGGAATAAATGGTTATGAAGTTACACAACAAATTCGGAATAATCCTGAAATCAACTATATTCCGATTTTACTACTGACAGCCCGTATTGAATCTAGCGTGGTTGAAGGTTTAGATATCGGTGCTGATGATTTTCTTCGCAAACCCTTTGAGATTGAAGAATTATTAGCCAGAGTGCGATCGCTCCTAAGATTAAAGCACAGTATTGACGAACAACGCAAAATGACCCTCCAGCGAGAAGACTTTGTTTCTCGTCTTACCCATGATTTACGTACTCCCCTAGTAGCTGCTAATCGAGTGCTGAATTTATTTCTGCAAGAAGTCTTTGGACAAATTCCTTCAGAAATGAAACAACCCATTAGTGTGATGATTCGCAGCAATCAAAATCTCCTGGAAATGGTGAATACATTACTAGAAGTTTACCGCTTTGAAGCTGGACAGAAAAATCTCTACTTTGAATCATGCAACTTAACCACAATTGCTACCGAGGTCATAAGTGAATTAGATCCCTTAGCACTGGAGAAAAACTTAACTTTGAAATTAGATACCCATGAATTAAGTCCAACAGGCAATAATGGCGGCATAGTTAAAGGCGATCGCTTAGAATTAAGACGAGTATTCCATAACTTAATTGGTAATGCCATCAAATTCACAGATACAGGCAGTATAGAAATCCGCATTTTTGAAACCTTATCCCCAGCTAATCATTGCAGTAGTGCCATCATCATCGAAGTTCAAGACACAGGTTATGGCATTGCATCAGAAGATCAAGAAACTATTTTTGAGCGCTTTCGTCAAGGTAAAAATAAAAGATCAGGTAGTGGTTTAGGACTACATCTTTGCAGCCGCATTATTGAAGCACACGGAGGTAAAATAGAACTTTCCTCAGAAATCGGTAAAGGCAGCATATTCAGAGTCAAACTCTCTAAAATCACCCCATGATTATTAATGAATCTGTGGCACTTCTAAAACCGAGCATAGCTCAAATTTCCTCCCTAGAAATCGGTAGATAATTGCAGCTAACTCCTCGATCATATAAGGTTTAACGATGTAATCATCAAAACCAGCTTCAAGCATCCGTTTGTTATATTCAGCATCAGTTAAAACCGTCATAGCCACCACAGGAATATGACAAGTTAATGATTCTTGCTTAAGATACCGAATAAAATCTAGTCCATTCATCCCGGGTAAAAAAATATTCAATAAGATTAAATCAGGTTGATGTTCTTTAGCCATAAATACTGTTGTTGAACTTTCTTTTTGACAAATAGACTGACAACCAAGTAACTCAAGGGTATAACTCATCAGCAGTAGACTATCGTCATGATTTTCTACCACTAAAATCAAAGGCTGTTGATGTTGTTGATGTTGTTGCCGTTTCTCATCACTCATGAATGAATGCGCTAGATACATCTCGTCTCCAGGTCGTTAATGGGGAGTAGTCGTCTTTTTAGGCATAATTAGGCTTACTCGTAAATCCTTATTGGTTATTTATCTCAACCAATGCCAACAGGAAATAAAAATCCAGCTTTAATACCTTTAGCAGATATATTTTGATTATATGCAAAATCGTCAATAAATTTATTTAGAAAAATCAATAAATTCATAACCTCTCATTTCTATCAGAACTGAAGATTATTGTTACCCTGATTATCAGTATTTTAACTAATAACTACTAAATAAACTTGAGACTTAGACAAAGAAAAAATCATCATTCATAGATAGAAAATATTCAACATAATTCTTGCTTTTGACTCCTATTCCTAACTATAGGACTCCGGTTTGATTCTGTGAATTTTCCTGCGTAGGAAGGCAAGAGGATTTGAGAATATGAAGGTGTACCGAGTTTTGAATGGCTACGCCACGCAAGCTATCAAAAATCAAATAAGTAAGTAGGTGAACAGAAAAATTTAAAGGTATGTGAAGAAAAGTAAGTAGGTGAACACAATAAAACCAAACTGTGTAAAGAGATGTAAAACCGCCTAAACCCTCTTCACTCTTGCCTCTTGCCTCTTGCCTCTTGCCTTGCCATAACGACAATTTTCAACGCCAACCTACGTAAAATCACTCAAAACTCTCTTCCTGTTCCCTGTTCCCTGTTCCCTGTTCCCTGCCCTCACAGACAACTTTTTCAGCAAACCCTACTTAACTTTGACATTGAGAACAAAAATGACTAGAACGCCCACCTAACTTAATTCGCCCGATCACATTACCACAAACCTTACAAGGTTCTCCCGTGCGGTTATAAACCCAGGCTTCACCGCCATAATTACCGTTAACACCTTTAACACTCAAGAAATTACTAAAAGTCGTTCCACCTACCGCAATACTCGCTGATAAAACTTGAATAATTGCCGTTCGTAAAAGTTCAATTTGGGGAAGTTGTAATTCTGTACAGAGAGTAGTTGGTAAAATCCCACTTTTAAATAAAGCTTCATCTGCATAAATATTACCTAATCCTGCCACCATTGACTGATCTAATAATCCAGTTTTAATAGGACGACGGGATTTTTTTAATTTATCGGCAAAATACGCCACAGTGAACTCTGGTGAAAAGGGGTCAACTGCCAATTTTGCCAAACCCGTAATAATACTTTCTACAGCTACATCACCAGGAACATACCACATTTGCCCGAAGGTGCGCTGGTCAACAAAGCGTAATTCTTGCTTTTCCCCAAAAAATAACCTGACTCTGGTGTGTTTGTGTAAAGGTTGATCTTGGGTTAACCAAAGTAACTGACCGGTCATGCGGAGGTGAACTCCTAAATAACTGGGAGAAGGTGAGGAAAGTTCAGCCAAGAGATATTTACCACGACGATGCCAGGTAGCAATAGTATTCCCTTTAACTTTATCAATAAATTCATCAACAGAAAACGGGTAGGCAATGGTACGTTGCAGCAACACATCTCCTCCCGTCACTTCTTGACTCAGGGTTAATTGATTCAAACCCCGGCGGACTGTTTCAACTTCAGGCAGTTCAGGCATTCAAGCAAATAATATTTTTAGGGGAAGGTATGGTCAAACAGAGGAAATTGATCAAGCTGTTGACGTTGATATCTCCTCCTATTATTCCATCAAACAATCCCCTTGATGCTTGACTATTTATTTGGCTGCAGCTTTGGGTTTAGGTGCTTCCACCTCAATTAATTCATCTACAGCAAAGTTGTTGGTGTTGAGATCAGAGTAGTTAACTTTCTCAAAGCGAACAATTACAGGGTATTTAATCCCGCTTTTGTCAACAGAAACCACTGTACCAAGATCCTGAAACCAGTAGGACTCAGGGCGGAGAACACGTACTTTAGAACCACGTTGAACCATGATGGATCTTCCCTTTTGAAGTATGAATTGCCGTTAAAGTAGGGCTGATTGTTTTCACTCTACAACCTCAAGGTATTTGCTTGTGGTTTTGTTAAGTTATTTGTCAAATTGCTGGGTTTTCATGGGTAATGAGTTGTTAATCTTCTCTTTGACTTCTTGACAAACTACCCATAATAGGGTAAGTTCATTCCCAAACACTCCTGGCAAAATGTTCTATGTCTTACTTAATACAAAAACACTACCTTCGTTCCCCCTACCTATACGGAGATCATTATCTATATAAGTAATATCTAGCCAACCTTGTTGTTGTTCACTTTGAATGGGAAAATCAAAAGCGGTAAATTTTTTGCCTAATTCAATTTGTTGGATGAAGTTTCCCGGTGTCGTATAGCCAATTAGACTTTGTAAACCAATTATAGAACGCTGGAATTTTACTTGCACACGCTGTTGGGATACTGGTTCAAATTTAGCAGCAACGCTAACTACTCCTGCGAACAAAGGAATGCCATAAATCTCAGCTATGTTATAAACACTGTTGCTTTCTACCCGAATACATTGGTAAATTTGACCAAGTTTACAAAAGGGTAACCGATCTATGTTTAATAAGGCTTTGCTCGTGGTGTATAGTAGTCGCCAGTCACCTTCTAGTAAATTACTAGCTGCTAATGGTCGTGGCGTGGGATTAAAGTCTTCTAGGTTGGCGATCGCTGCTAGAATAGCTTGTTGTTGTGGCTGACTTGCTAATAAACCGCGATTAGTGCCAACAATTAGATCAATAAGAGTTGATTTGCCTATCATTACCCAATGCCTCAAGAGAGTTTACATGATGAAATAGCATTAATAAAATATTAATGTTCTTTGTCTATAACCATACAATTCATGAATAATGCCTTTTTGACTACCGTTCGGTAATTAAATGAAAATTTTCTTTGATTCGGATTCAGCAGTTAAAGACCTGTATGAAGGAATAAATTAACTCGTATCAAGTCAGTATGATAGACTCTTAGTGTCTAGTTATATAAACCCCCGTGTGTGACTGTTAATATGTTAGATTCTCCCCTCCGTGAAGCCCCCCGAAACCAGCGAGCATCAGTTATTCCCTTAAAACAAGAGTCCTCTATGTTGGACTGGCTGCGGCTGAGTGGCCGACTGATAGCCCGTGATATCCATGACACCGAATCGCGGGAAGATGTAGAAGTAATATCCGATTTTCTGGGCGCAGACGACGGAATTGGTGATATTGACTATGATGATGACGATGATACACCTGTTGATGATGACTAGCACCGCAGGGCGGAAGTCAAAAGTCAAAAATCAAAAGTCAAAAGTAATATTAAGCAAGCTTTTTGGCGATTGAGAATGGTTAGTTTATTGAGGCGGTGCTGTACTAGTTCCCAAAATACTGCGAACTATCAGCTAAAAACAGTCTCTATGGTTTTATTTAGGTTTTTTAAAGTGTGGAGTGAAGGGAATTTTTTTTGTGGACGC
Source organism: Aphanizomenon sp. UHCC 0183 (assembly GCF_009712065.1). Taxonomy (NCBI): domain Bacteria; kingdom Bacillati; phylum Cyanobacteriota; class Cyanophyceae; order Nostocales; family Aphanizomenonaceae; genus Aphanizomenon; species Aphanizomenon sp. UHCC 0183. Next base: position 110,243 of record NZ_VILC01000003.1, read on the forward strand.
TAAATTATCTCCTAACCAAAGTTTGAATTTTTCGGGAATTGGCTTGGCTTCCTTGCTGGCCTTGGTACTGAGTGCAACAGCCTTGATTTTCGATAGCATGGGGCATAGAACCCCTTGGTATCCTATTTCCCTCACCCTACCTTTTTTATTGACTGCTGTGGGTGTGACAATTCTGGGACAGTGGGTGATTCCTCTGTTACAAAGGCTGAAAACGGGGCAGATTATCCGGGAAGATGGCCCCCAGGCACATCTCAAAAAGGCAGGAACACCAACTATGGGAGGTATATTTTTTATCCCTGTAGCGGTGATAATTGCTTGTATATTGGCGGATTTTTCTGAAAATGTCCTGGCGGTTTCAGCTTTAACTCTCGGCTACGGTTTCATTGGTTGGATAGACGACTGGCAAATTTTGCGTCGGAAGTCTAACAAGGGAATTTCTCCGAAGATGAAGTTAGCTTTGCAAGTTATCTTTGGGGCTGTGTTTTGTGTCTGGTTGATGTTTAAAGGTGACTTTAGTATAACTAATATCCATTTACCTTGGTTGGGTTTATCCTTACCTTTGGGACTGTTGTTCTGGCCTGTAGCCGGATTTGTCCTGGTTGCAGAGAGCAATGCTACTAATTTAACAGATGGGATTGATGGTTTAGCAGCGGGAACAGTGGCGATCGCTATTTTCGCATTAGGTGTGATTATTGCGCCAACTTCCCCCGACTTAATGGTTTTTTGTGCTGCTGTCAGCGGTAGTTGCTTAGGCTTTTTAGCCTATAACCGCAACCCGGCTAGTGTTTTCATGGGTGACACCGGTTCTTTAGCCCTGGGTGGCGCTTTAGCTGCTGTGGCACTGGTAACAAATACTTTAGTAGCCCTGTTTATCCTGAGCGGTATCTTCTTTGTGGAAACTCTCTCTGTGATGGCACAAGTTGGTTATTATAAAGCGACTAAAGGACCAGATGGCAAAGGTAAGCGATTATTTAAAATGGCACCCTTACATCATCATTTAGAATTAACTGGTTGGTCAGAATTGCAAGTAGTGGCTGTATTTTACATTATCGCTGCTTTTCTAGCTTCCGTTTGTATTATGTCCATAAAATAATCAGTTTTGTTTTAATCATCAGATTTTTCACAAATAAAAATTCACAACCTCCAAATTTGGGGGTTGTTTTTGTTTTGAGATTGGGGGTTCCGTCCAGGACGTAAATTACCCCAATTCCCAATACTCAAATTGTCATTTACACCCTTGAATTTGGAGTTTAAGTAAGAGGTTGTTTGAAAACTTTTTCCTGTGGGATCTGATCCCCCTAAATCTCCCTTGAAAAGGGGGACTTTGAGGAATTTAGCCCCCCTTTGTAAGGGGGGTTGGGGGGATCTCGATTAATTCTGATACTTTTCAAACATCCTCTTAATTACCAGATTGGATTTGTGGATTTTTCAGATGTGGATTTTTCCAGTCTAAAGGATTTAATTATGGTGTCTTCCACAGTTTTCGCAAACTCTGGATAGGATTTATCTTCAGCGCGATAGGTGAGAATATAGGCTTTTTTACCATTAACAATCCATACTTGCATTTCTTGGAAATTTACCTTGTGGATATTATCTCTGCTTTCATAAACTACTTGATAACCTTGTGTTTCACCAAGTTGTATTTGTCCAGATTTGATAATTTTCGCATTTTGTCCTAATGCTTCAATTTGTCGGATAGAAAACTGAGTATAATCTGCCAAAGTTTCCGAATGGAATAACTCATCTATAGTGATAAAAAATTCTGGAGTTAGAGAAGATGAAATCGTATTTTTCGGGACAATTCGCGTTAATTTATCTATGGCTGGCGTTTCTTGCCAATTTTTAGGATATTTAAATTTAACTCCAGCTTTTGCATATTCTACTACTTTAATTGGTGGTTGCAAATAAATATTAATACCCATCACACCAATAGTTATTAAAGTTATTAAAAAAGCCGATTTTATGAGTAAAAATTTTAAATTGTGAGATGGTTTATTGATGGGCTTTGTATTATTATTATTATTGACTGAATGATCTGGTTGTGTGGTTATTTGAGATTCATTTACAGCCGTCATAACTTCTGCTGCTGATTGAAACCGGTGTCTAGGGGTAATCTTGAGCATTTTATCTAAAATATTAGCTAGAGAAGGGCTAATAATTATACTAGCTTGTTGTCGCCAATTTCGGTAATTATTGTCAAGGTAATCAACAGGAGTTGTACCTGTGAGTAACTCCAGACAAGTAACAGCCAAACTATATAAATCACTAGACGGATAAATTTCTCCTATTCTTCCTTCTTCAGGTCTTTGTTCAGGAGAAGCGTACACTTTTGTAAAAATAGGTACAGATTTTTTTATATTTGTTTCACCAGAAACAACTTGTTTCACCGCTCCAAAATCAATTAAAAATAGTTTTTGTGTTGCTGTTTCTCTAACAATATTACTGGGTTTAATATCTCGATGGATAGAATTTTGGTCATGAATAAATTGTAAAATCGGTAAAATTTGCTTTAAAAAATCTAAAGTCTCTGTTTCGGAAAAACGACCTTTTCTTCTGAGTTCCTGAGATAGATCTTCACCTTGGATATATTGTTGTACTAAATATTTAAACTCAAGCTCTTCTTGTTGACCAAAAGCAGGAGCGGTCAAGGAAAAATAATCATATAAAGTGGGAATATTCCCGCTATTATCACCTAAAAATTCTAAAGCCTGAGCTTCTCGATCAAAAGCTGCTTTGATTGCTTCAACAATTTTGTCAGCAATTTCCGGGTTGTCATTAATATTCAATCGTTTGATTACACATTGACGCTGATTCACAGAATCTAAATCAATAGCTTGAAAAGTAGCACCAAATCCTCCTTTTCCCAGAGGTTTAATAGTTTGATAATGTCCCTTTCTCCCCTTTAATATTAGGGGCATTCCACAAGCTTGACAGAATATTCCCGACTTAGTATGAGAATCTGGAGAGTCGGGAAAACGGTTTTCGGGACTAGGGCAGTGGGGTCGGGTACAATAGTACATGATAGATAAAATAGTACATGATATAGTTACAGTGTTAATCCATCAAATCGGATTGTATCATAAAATTAACTTCTAAGTAAACAGCTGAATATTTTCAAAAAATTAGTATACAATCAGTTATGTGTGTATCAAGTAGCCTTGCTGAATTGAGACATGAAAATCAAAAATTCCATGTCTCAAACTCCGCGCCTCTGCGCCTCTGCGTGAGAAAAATTCATATTTTCACTCACCAACACCTATAAAGTTTAAAAAAAGTAGCACCATAATCACCAAAATTCAGTAATCAAAGGTCAAGCATTATGCAACTACCAGCATTAACTAGTGTCTTAGCATTCACCGCATTAACAGTTACCCTGAGTGTTAACCCCGGTTTGAGTCAAGAGATTCCCAAGCAAGAAGTTAGTTTTGCTTGTCGTTCAATTTCTTACCAAGGTAATACGGAAAGAGTTCCCACCACCATGGCCTTCGTTCCCGACAAAAAACCTAACCCTTATGTACCCATAATTGCTTGGAAATCTGACTCTTTTCCCAGTAGTGAATGGACTCCTAAAAGACGCTGTGAACAAGTAAGTAAAAAATTCCAGCAATTTTACCAACAAGGCCGATTAGATTATTTAACTACCGGTAAGTTGAATGGTTTGGGAGTTATCTGTGCGGCTAAACCTGGTGAATGCAATAAAAACAATATTTTATTTAGTGTCAGACCAGGTGTAAATCCCACTACAGTTCTAGCTGAACTTAATGAAATCAGAGAAGGTAGAACTTCAGACTTAAATTGGCAAAATTCAGGTGAAAATACTTACTTGAATCTGGGTGAATATCTCAAAAAAATCTCTAAATAACAAAATACCCCACCCTAACCCTCCCCTTGCTAAGGGGAGGGGACAAAATACCCCACCCTAACCCTCCCCTTGCTAAGGGGAGGGGACAAAATACCCCACCCTAACCCTCCCCTTGCTAAG
>NZ_VILC01000003.1:114249-116738 GCF_009712065.1 Aphanizomenon sp. UHCC 0183
ACCCTAACCCTCCCCTTGCTAAGGGGAGGGGACAAAATACCCCACCCTAACCCTCCCCTTGCTAAGGGGAGGGGACAAAATACCCCACCCTAACCCTCCCCTTGCTAAGGGGAGGGGACAAGACTCCGGTTTCCCCCCTTAGCAAGGGGGGATTAAGGGGGGTAAATTCCCTCCTTTACGGGAGATTCCGGTTTCCCCCCTTAGCAAGGGGGGATTAAGGGGGGTAAATTCCCTGCTTTACGGGAGATTCCGGTTTCCCCCCTTAGCAAGGGGGGATTAAGGGGGGTAAATTCCCTCCTTTACGGGGGGACAAGATTCCGGTTTCCCCCCTTTACAAGGGGGGATTAAGGGGGGTAAATCACTACTAATAAAAACACTATTTAACTAATCATGAAACGTCAAATCGCCATTATCTCCTGCTTACTGCTGCTACCTTATCCAGTGTCAGCTATAGAAACCCAAATTAAGACGACAAAACTACTTACACAGACCTCACAAACGTGCAAATTACAACCAGCAGACCCAGAAAACGGTATTTATTCAGACCCACAATTACAAACCATTGCTAAACAAATTACAGTCAGAGTCAGAGACAAAGAAAGAGGCGCTTCCGGGACAATTTTCGCTAGAAAAGGTAACTCTTATTTAGTAGTGACTAATTCCCACGTTGTCAGAAGAATTAATAATATCAATATTATCACAGCCGATGGTCAAAAATATGCAGCTAAGATTTTACCTAATACTAACTTTGATAAATTCGATTTAGCTATAGTAGAATTTACATCTAATCAAACATATTGTTTACCATCAGAAATTGCTGACAGAATCGCCTCTTTTGATATTAACTTAGAAACACCAGTTATGGCCGCAGGATATGCTGTATCTGAAGATAAATTAGTATTGACAACAGGAAAAATACAACAAATCATTTCTCAACCCAGTTTAAAAGATGGTTATGAAATTGGCTATACTAGCAATATTCAACAAGGAATGAGTGGCGGTCCAATTATTAGTAGTTTCGGAAATTTAATAGGAATTAATGGCATTAGTTCCTATCCTTTGTTCAATACTGCTTATATTTATACCAACGAAAAACGCCCCACAAATACAGAAATTCAAGAATTTAGAAAACTGAGTTGGGGAATACCTATTAAAACCGTTTTAGCTCAGGTCAAACCAGAAGTTCTCACCGCTTATAATTTACCTATACCAGATATTAAACAGACAATAGCAGAAGTACCATTAACAGGTTGGTTAGGAGAATTAGAAGCAAAAGCTAAACAAATTACCGTCAGAATTGATAGCAGTAGCGGTAGTAATGGTTCAGGAATTATTATCGCTAAACAAGGTGATATTTACACCGTTTTAACTGCTGCTCATGTAGTTTGTAAACCACCAGATAAAGTAGGACTATGTGAGCCAAATACCTATAAAATCCTCACAGTAGATGGTAAACAATATCCCGTAGAACCAAGCACCATTAAATTAGAAGAAGGGGTAGATTTAGCAGTAGTGAAATTCACCAGTCAGGAAAATTATCAAGTTGCGACTTTAGCCAATTATCCCACCAAAGATTTTGAATATATGTTCACTGCGGGTTATCCCAGGTTAGGAGAAAAATCACCTTGGCGGTTCACATTGGGACAGATTTATAGTAAGGAACAAGGATTATTAGCCACTACCCAATCAGACTTTAACAATAACAGTTCGGGTACAGCCCAAAGTGCAAGTTCCTTAACAGGAGGATATGAATTAGTTTATAGTAGTATCACCTTTGGCGGTATGAGTGGGGGACCTGTTTTAGATTCCCAAGGACGAGTCATTGGTATTCATGGCAGAACCGAGGGACAAGCTGCTATTGATAATAATAGTAGTAGTGGCGGAAATATCCAATTAGGTAATAGTTTGGGTATTCCGGTGAGTACATTTTTGGCATTAGCTAACCGACTGAATACCCAAGCACAAAAGGTAGAAACCACCCCACCACCAGAACTAAATCAACAAGAAGTTAAGTCTATTCAAACAGCGATTTTATCAGTAGATGTTTCCCAAGGCAATACTACCGCCAGTCAATGGTTAGAAAGAGGAAATCAACTGTGGCGGTTACGTCGTTATCCAGAAGCAATACGGGCTTTTGACGCAGCAATTAAGCAAAAACCAAAGTTTATTCACCTGGCTTATTTTGGTAAGGGTTTGGCATTAGCTTGGAGTAAAAAACGTCCAGAGGCTATAACTGCATTACAGCAAGCGGTGCAATCTCAACCTGATTTTGTTCCTGCTTGGAATAATTTAAGTGTAGTTTATCGAGAATCAAACCAACTGGATAAAGCCTTAGCAGCCATAAATCAAGCCATTCAACTCCAGCCCAATAATCCTAATTTGTATAATCAGAAGTATGCAGTTTTAAGGGATTTAAAAAGATATAAAGAAGCAGCAGCAGCAATAAATAAAGCCATTGAACTCAGTCCTCGTGCAGTATTTTACAACAA
>NZ_VILC01000040.1:0-10090 GCF_009712065.1 Aphanizomenon sp. UHCC 0183
ATTCTTGAAACAGCCCTGCTTTTTTAAGGGGGGGATTAAGGGCCCTTTATAAGGGGAGGGTTAGGGAGGGGTAAAACATTTGATACAACAATCATGACTTTTCAAACAACCCCTCAAACTCTCTTTCCTTCGTGTCCTTCGTTCCTATCCCTGCTGGACGTTACGCGAACGTGGTTCATTCTTTTGTGACTTGTGCGTAAGTCATATTTATATCGCTGTTTCCATAATATTTCTCATAGCATCAAGTTTCCAAATTTCTAGTTCTGGTAAATGCCATTGAACACTTTTTAATTCTTGCCCTTGGGAATAAGATTCTAAGAATTTTCTCCAGAATATTAGAGAATTTTCTTTATCTCCTACTGCTGCTTGGACTTGTGCTAATAAACAATAGGTTGGAGCATAATCATTTTCCAATTCTAAAGATATGAATAAATGCTGTTTTGCTTGTTCATAAAAATTTTGCTGAAAATAAGCCCAACCAAGGTTTTTATGTAATGCAGCTTTGACTGTATGATCTTTAACCTTTGATAAAATTGGCGAAATCATTTCCACAGCAGCAGAACTATTTCCTTGTAAAATTTCCAATCGAGCTAAATTATTCATTGCAGCTTCTCCAGCCCGATTTTGATATTGCATAGCAATTTTATAATGTTCACGAGCTTGAGTCCAATGATCTATTTTTTCGTAGGTTGCTCCTAAATTATAATGAGCCGCTGCTAAATCAGGCTCATTGCAATTAAAACGCAGTATAAATTTCTTAAATTCTTCATTTATAGGTTGGTTGACTGATAGTAATTGTAATATAAATTCGCAGATATTATTGTCATCTTTATCTGTTATTTCTGCTACTTTATCTGTAAATTTAAGCTGATATTCAGTTAGTAAGTTAGGCTTATACTTAGCAACCAGTGTCACTAACTCTGAGCGTTTGTAGCGGCGACTATCAGTATGTTCACTCCTCAGTCCAAATTTTTCACATATTCTTTCAATATGTTTTCTGACTGTAGGCTCTGATACTTTTAACCGAGACATTCGCCGACATCTGAGATATCGTGAATATCCAGTATAACACCACCAACTGAGTTAGTGAAGGTGGTATCCCACATTGCCTTAGAACATAATTCTAAGGCTCTTGATTGTCTATCAACGAGTTCAATACCCAAATTTTCTCTAGAACTACCAAGTTTTCTAAGGAAAGGTTTATTTTCTTTGTAGCCATTCAAGTCTATTCGGAACCATTACAGTTACTCAAAATATTTATTGACTTTAAATTAACTACAAAACTCTCGTATACATATATAACATTATGAACCTATTGTCGGGAAATGTCAATAGATGCCTGAAGATTTGATGTCCTATTCTTTGCTCCAATTTCCATAGCTACTGCTATATCTGCATCTGTTTCACCCGCTAATATTCCTTTGCAAGACTTCCTTTGGTCTGGTTGTCAGGTTTTCAAATATAAATTCAAACTGTTGTTGGTTCATCTTTTGATTATACCAGGATTTTATTCACAGACGTGACTATTTTTATTAAAATTATTCCTAACTTCTATATAGGGTTTGCTGATAGCGTAGCGTGGCGTAAGCCATAAAAGTTGTCTGTGAGGGCATTTTTTTGTAAGAATGTTGACCTTTTTGCTGAAATATCCTCCAAAGTCGGGGGATCTGAAACTCCCGACGTATGGCTACACTACGCAAGCTATACTCAAAACGGCTAGAAGCTGGACTTTTTTATCATACAAAGAACAAGTTCAAAGCCTCTCCAGTATTAAATATTATTCCTTTTCCCTCTCCTTTTAAGAGAGGGTTAGGGAGAGGTTTACCAGAGGGGTTTCATATTTGGTTAAACTATTAACCGTTTTCAGGTAAGTAGGTAAACAGGAAAATTTAAAGGTATGTAACGGTATGTAAAGTTGTCTCAATGCAATATTCTGATTGAGTTTCAGCCATTTTACAAAACGCAATACCCCTCATTTTTATTTTGTTTACCTACTTATATCAAAAATCAAATAGGAGCCTATATTTAAAATTTACTTTTATGCGTTGACAACGACGAGGTTTTTATGTCACTATTGTGACTAAATAAATATGTCACAAGAACCAAATCACGCACTCCATATCATACAACAATCAACTCACCCTTGTAATACTAACTTTGCCAAAAGAGTAAATGACCCTTGAAGAAGTGATAATTACGGATAGAGAAGCTATTGTACTAGTCGAACAGTTATTAAAGCGGGGACGCTTAACAACAGTTCAAGAAATTGTATTCCGTCAATCTTGGACTGGAAAGACTTACTTAGACATGGCTATAGACTCCGATTACGATCTTGGTTACATTAAAGACGTTGGCTCAGAACTATGGCGATCGCTCTCCCAAGCTTTAGGAGAAAAAGTCACCAAAAGCAACCTGCACAAAGTCTTGCAGCGAATTACACAGGAATAAGAAATCAGCAATAGTAAACAACAATTTAATAGACATATTAGCATTTTTAAGCCGATGGCTTTTAGTCCTGACGCTCAACTCCTTGCAAGTGGTAGCAATGACCATATAGTTAAAGTATGGCATCTAGCCACAGGAAAATGTGTGCAAACTCTAGAAGGACATAATGCTTGTGTATGGAGTGTTGCTTTTCATCCCACAGAGCAAATCTTAGCTACAGCAAGTGAAGATAACACAATCAAGTTGTGGAATCTGGAAACTGGATACTGTGTGCAAACTCTCAAAGTCTAAAGTTTGGCCAGTTTATTCCATCTCACTAAACGTATCTTTGAGAACAGAACGTGCGGCTAAATGATTACGAGTAGAAGTGAGAATTTCCGCTTCTCGTTCTAAACGAGCAACTGTATCCTGTATTTCTAATAATGCTTGCTGTTCGGGAGCGACACCATAGAGATTACTCGCTATCCAATAAGAGAGTTCTGTAGGTAAATCTGGTAAATCGTTTGGTAATTCAATCTCTTGTTCTGTTAACTTGGCGGAAAGACGCACTACATCCCGCAATAGTTGTTCTACCTCAGATGCTAAAGGACGTAAATCTTTAGCTGGTGGTTGATCTTCAATCCATTCTACCAAACCGACGCGATAGGGCTTTTCGCGGACATATTCTAAAACCCGAAATCTTTGTTGTCCTAAAGCTAATAGCTTGATTCTGTCATCAGGTAGCCGTTGATAATGAAGAATTTCCGCACAACAACCAACATTAGCAATTGTCCCTTTGGTGGGATCAATCATCAATACCCCAAATCGGCGATCGCTCTCCAAAATCGTATTCATCATGATTCTGTAGCGAAATTCAAAGATATGTAGAGGTAATGGTCTAGTGGGAAATAGAACCACTTCGGGTAATGGGAATAGAGGTAGTTCACGCACTGCAATTTTAGAAGAAGATGTCATTGTTAGTATTGTTAGTTAAGTATAAATTGTAGTCTTAAAATATTATATTCTTCCCGACTTTCTCTGTACTTTATTTATATTTTATCATTAAGAAAAGAACAGATCCCCGACTTTTCTAAAAAGTCGGGGATCTTATTTATTGACAAATGACAAACTTACAACTTAACTTCAATATCTACACCAGAAGGCAAATCCAGCTTCATGAGTGCATCAATAGTTTTAGAAGAAGGCTGGTAAATGTCAATAATCCGGCGATGGGTGCGGGTTTCAAAGTGTTCGCGGGAATCTTTATCTACGTGAGGCGATCGCAGTACGCAATATATCTTGCGTTTGGTGGGTAAAGGAATTGGTCCGATAGCTGTAGCGTTGGTACGGTTAGCTGTTTCAACAATCTTCTCGCAAGATGTATCTAATAAACGGCGGTCAAATGCCTTTAAACGAATTCTAATCTTCTGCTGCTGTAGAGTTGCCATTTTTAGTTTTCCAGGTTCGGTAAATTTTAGACTTTAGATTTTAGATTTTTAGATGTTAAATTCCATCCCAAATCTGAAATTTAAAATTGTTTATGGGAATAGAAAGGAGCAGAGATTATATAATTCATCTCTACTCCTTTTGAATAAGAGCAAAAAGGTGAGTGTTATTTCAAGATTTTAGCGACAACGCCAGCACCGATAGTCCGTCCACCTTCACGAATAGCGAAGCGCATACCTTCTTCAATAGCGATCGCGTTAATCAATTCTACTGTTACCTTGATGCGATCGCCAGGCATTACCATTTCCACATTTGCACCTTCATCGGAGGTAAACGCTTTGATTGTGCCAGTTACATCAGTTGTCCGCACATAGAACTGAGGACGATAACCCGCGAAAAATGGTGTTTTCCGACCACCTTCTTTCTCAGTTAACACGTAAACTTCGCCTTCAAACTGAGTGTGAGGTGTGATTGATTTTGGTTTGGCAATTACCATCCCCCGTTCAATATCAGCCTTTTGCATACCGCGAAGTAGCACACCTGCGTTATCTCCTGCTTGACCTTCATCGAGACTCTTCTTAAACATCTCAATTCCAGTTACAGTTGTAGTTCTGGTGTCTCTGATACCTACCAATTCTACAGTATCACCGACTTTAACAACACCGCGCTCAATCCGACCAGTAGCAACTGTACCCCGACCTGTGATGGTGAACACATCTTCTACAGCCATCAAGAATGGTTTATCTACAGCCCGCTCAGGAGTAGGGATAGATTGATCTACAGCATCCATCAACTCATAGATTTTATCTACCCACTCATTTTCGCCGCGCTGAGTTTTGGGATTAGCGGTCATTGCTTCCAGAGCTTTCAGACCTGAACCTTTGATAATGGGAATATTGTCACCATCGAAATCATAATCGGTGAGCAGTTCCCGCAATTCCATTTCTACCAATTCCATCAACTCTTCATCGTCCATCATGTCTTGTTTGTTCAAGAAGACGACAAGACTAGGAACACCTACTTGTTTTGCCAAGAGGATGTGTTCACGGGTTTGGGGCATAGGACCATCTGTGGCTGCAACTACCAGGATACCTCCATCCATTTGTGCTGCACCTGTGATCATGTTTTTCACATAGTCAGCGTGTCCAGGACAATCTACGTGAGCATAGTGACGAGCAGTAGTTTCATACTCAACGTGAGCGGTATTAATTGTAATACCCCGTGCCTTTTCTTCCGGTGCATTATCAATTTGGTCGTAACCCTTACCTACTGCTTGACCATTAGCGGCCAAGGTCATGGTAATAGCTGCTGTTAAAGTAGTTTTGCCGTGGTCAACGTGGCCAACAGTACCGATATTAACGTGAGGTTTATTTCTTTCAAACTTTGCGCGTGCCATGAATAATCGTTTCCTTTTTTAATTAAGCGTTCCCTTTACTTTTTGAAATGATGCCCTCAGCCACGCTGCGAGGCACCTCTTCGTAGGTACTAAACTCCATTGTAAAGATACCTCGACCTTGAGTTTTCGATCGGATATCAGTGGCATAACCAAACATGGTTGCCAATGGAACTTTCGATACTACCTTCGCCAACCCATTATCAGTGCTTTGGCTTTCAATCTGTCCTCTGCGGGAGATTAAATCACCAATCACGTTCCCGATATAATCTTCGGGGACTTCAACTTCAACTTTCATCATCGGCTCTAAGATGACAGGAGAGGCTTTTGATGCCGCTTCTTTCATCGCCATAGAACCGGCAATTTTGAAAGCCATTTCTGAAGAGTCTACGTCGTGGTAAGAACCATGTACCAAGGTAGCTTTGACATCAATGAGGGGATATCCAGCTAAAATACCGGATTCACAACATTCTTTCATTCCCTGTTCCGCAGGTCCAACGTACTCTTTCGGTACAATCCCACCGACAATTTTGGAAACAAAGACAAAACCTGTGCCTGGTTCGCCTGGTTCTAGATTGATCACTACGTGACCGTACTGACCTTTACCACCACTCTGGCGGATAAATTTACCATCAATTTTTTCGACGGCTTTGCGGATGGTTTCGCGGTAAGCCACTTGCGGCGCACCAACGTTTGCTTCTACTTTAAATTCCCGTAACATCCGGTCTACAAGAATTTCTAGGTGCAATTCTCCCATACCCGCAATTACGGTTTGGTTGGTTTCCGGATCAACACGCACACGGAAGGTGGGGTCTTCTTCACTCAAAGATTGCAGAGCTTTGGAAAGCTTGTCCATGTCGTTCTTGGTTTTGGGTTCAACCGCTACCGAGATCACAGGTTCAGGAATAAATAGGGATTCCAGAATTACTGGTGAACCTTCATCACAAAGGGTATCACCTGTCAAGGTGTCTTTCAATCCCAAGGCAGCACCCAAATCACCTGCCCGTAGTTCATCTACGTCTTGTCGGTCATCTGCTTTCATCAGCACTAACCGAGAAATCCGTTCTTTTTTATTCTTGCTGACGTTAAGAACGTAACTACCTTTCTTCAGCACACCAGAATAAACACGAACGAAGGTAAGGCGACCATAAGGATCAGCCATAATCTTAAATGCCAAAGCTGATAATGGTTCTTCATCATCAGCATGACGTTCAACGGGATCACCGTTGAGCAGTGTGCCTTGAATTGGTGGAACTTCCAGTGGTGATGGTAGGTAATCTATTACCGCATCCAACATCAATTGCACGCCTTTGTTCTTAAAGGCTGAACCACAAAGCACTGGTACAATTGTCCCAGCAATTGTTCCTTTCCGAAGGGCAGCACGGATTTCTGCTTCTGTCAGTTCTTCGCCCTCGAAGTACTTATTCATCAGCACATCACTGGTTTCTGATACTGCTTCTACCAACTTGGTGCGGTATTGAGCAGCTTTTTCAGCTAGTTCGGCGGGAATTTCTGTGGTTTGGATATCAGTTCCTTGGTCGTTTGTGTACATATATGCACACATTTTCACTAAGTCAACGATCCCTTTGAATTCAGTTTCACTACCAATAGGCAGTTGAATAGCAATGGCGTTAGCTCGCAAGCGATCGACCATTTGGTCATGCACTCTATAGAAGTTCGCACCGGTGCGATCCATCTTATTAATAAAGGCAATACGAGGGACTTTATAGCGGTCTGCTTGTCGCCATACTGTTTCTGATTGTGGTTGGACACCACCTACGGAACAAAATACAGCGATTACACCATCTAATACTCGCATGGAACGTTCAACTTCAATTGTGAAGTCCACGTGACCGGGAGTATCAATAATGTTAATTTGATGATCATTCCAACTGGTACTAATGGCAGCAGCAGTGATGGTAATTCCCCGCTCCCGTTCCTGTTCCATCCAGTCTGTAACAGCAGTTCCTTCGTGAACTTCGCCGATTTTGTGAATGATCCCAGAGTAAAATAATATTCTCTCTGTTGTCGTTGTTTTGCCCGCATCTATATGCGCCGCAATACCGATATTGCGTACTTTCTCTAGCGGGTTCGTGCGTGCCACAGTTACCTCCTAACGTTGTCGCCTCATGATATCTCGTATATTACTCTTTGTTAAGATTCTATACTTTTACGGAAAACCGTCTTTTTTTGTTAGCCTAGCTAGGCAGTTGCCTTTTTGGGCATTAGCTATAAATTCTACGATATACCGCGCACGAGAAGACGATATATCGTTTTTCTAGTTAGTAACGATAATGTGCAAACGCTTTGTTTGCTTCCGCCATCCGATGTGTTTCTTCGCGCTTACGAATAGCACTACCAGTTTCATTCGCAGCATCCATTAACTCATTAGCTAGTCTCCCAGCCATAGTTCTTCCTGGACGTTGGCGAGAATACTGTACCAACCACCGTAACGCTAGGGTAGTACCGCGATCTGTACGTACTTCCATTGGTACTTGGTAAGTTGCTCCACCTACTCGGCGAGCTTTTACTTCTACTAATGGTGTAGCGTTACGCACTGCTTTTTCAAAAGTTTCTAATGGACTTCCACCAGTGCGTTCTTCAATAGTTTTCAAAGCGTCATAAACTATTCTTGCGGCAATTGATTTTTTGCCATGACGCATTATCCGTCGCATCATCATGCTGATCAGGCGACTATTATACACTGAGTCAGGCGGGACTGCACGCCTTTGACTAACACCACGACGAGACATACTTCATCCTTGAATACGGAATTTGACCACGAAATTATATGCTATCAGAACACAGGAAACTAAAAGCGGTTTAATTAGCCGCTGATTTTTCCTGCATTTTCCTTTATGGCTTGCGCCATGCGATCGCTATCAGTTGAGAGGAGGCTGAATTAATTCACTTATTATCTGCTACCAGACACAGAAGACGACAACTTAATCAACTTTAAAATTTAGATTAAAGTGCTGTTATCGTTTACAAGATTATCCTCTCCAAACTCATACAACTTGTTTTTATGCCAGATCCAGTTTGATTTTCTTAAAAAAAATTCGTTACTGCTGGTTTTCATGCAGTTGGCAGGTAGGACGATTAACCGTATTTGACGCGATTAACCGCCACTTACCTATTTTTTACCTGCTTTTGGGAGCTTAGTTCCATATTTGGAACGACCTTGTTTCCGGTCTTTAACTCCGGCTGTATCTAATGTGCCACGAATAATGTGGTATCTAACTCCGGGCAAGTCTTTGACCCGACCACCACGAATCATAACTACGGAGTGTTCTTGTAAGTTATGACCGATACCTGGGATGTAAGCTGTTACTTCAAATCCAGAGGTAAGTCTTACCCTGGCTACCTTACGGAGTGCTGAGTTAGGCTTTTTAGGTGTAGTTGTGTATACTCTGGTGCAAACGCCTCGACGTTGCGGGCATTGCTTCAGAGCAGGGGACTTGGTTTTCTGACGCGCTAGTTCGCGCTCACTACGTATTAGCTGCTGTATTGTTGGCATGAGTTACAGCGCGTGAAGCTGCTTTATGATCTAAGTTTTAACAAATCCTGATTATATCTTTTTTTTTGATTTTCTGTCAATCAATTTTAGGAGGGAATAGGGAATAGGGAACAGGGAACAGGGGAAGTAGGGGAAGTAGGGGGAGTTGGGGGAGTTGGGGAAGTTGGGGAAGTTGGGGGAGTTGGGGAAGTTGGGGGAGTAGGGGGAGTTGGGGGGGAGAAAGAATTTTCCCAATGACAACTGACAACTGACCAATGACCAATGACCAATGACTACTGACTAATAGAGAAAGAATTACCACAACTACAGGTTGATGTTGCTTGAGGATTGTGAAAGCGAAAACCCCCACCCATCAAATCTTCTGAATAATCTATTGATAACCCATTAATGTAATTTATGCTTTCTGGGTCTATAATTACGCGAATATCATGCAACTCTAAAACCTGATCTTGAGATTGTACTGTTGTATCAAAAGCCAGATCATAAAACAAATCAGCACAACCTCCAGATTTGACTCGCAAGCGAAATAAGGTATCTGATGGTTGTTTAGATTTTAAGCGCCCGATTTCATTAATGGCTGTTGGACTGAAATGAATCATGAAATTTTCTTATTAGTCAGTTGTTAGTTGTCAGTCGTCAGTTGTCCGTTGCAAAAGAATATTTCTCTCCCCTGCCCCCTGCCCCTGCCTACTTTTCCGAACGGGCATAATCATCTTGATAGCGAATAATATCATCTTCTCCGAGATATTCGCCATTTTGGACTTCAATTAAAACCAAGGGAATCACACCGGGATTTTCTAACCGATGGGTTGTACATTGGGGGACATAGGTTGATTGATTATTGCTTAATAAGATTTCTTTGTCGCCACAAACTACTTTAGCTGTACCGGAAACAACAATCCAGTGTTCACTGCGGTGGTGGTGCATTTGTAAGCTGAGGCGATGTCCAGGCTTTACTTCAATTCGTTTAATTTTATATCCGCGCCCTTCTTCTAAGACTGTGAAAGAACCCCAAGGACGTAATTCACCAGCAACAATACTTCTAGCATTAATTGTTGGTTGCAGAGTCAGAGTATTTGGGGCAGTTTCTGATAGTTTAGCCATAGTTACCTCAGATGGAGACATAACAAACCTGTTTTTAGTTAGAACAGTTGATGGAAAAGCGACAAGATTTAGCCACTTTGATAAAGATAGCAAAACTCACCATTGACTGGTAAAGTCCCTGGCGGAAACTAATCTGTCTACATAAAATCTTCATCAAAAAAATTAGGGCTTACGCATTGACAAAGTTTCTTAAATATGTAATTTGG
>NZ_VILC01000040.1:10445-39318 GCF_009712065.1 Aphanizomenon sp. UHCC 0183
TATCTGAATTTTGGTTCACCTACTTAGGAACTTTTGGTGATATGAAAATCCCAATACCATTGTGAACACGGGCTGCTGTACTAGGAGAACGGTCAAGTAACTGACCGCCTAAATAAAGACTGGTAGAACTACCACCGTCTAAATTTAAAGCATTAATACAACCCATTGTTTGCATTAATTTTGCTTGTTCTGCCAAAGTTGGACCACCACCACCAGCCCGACTATGTACAGCAGCAATCATAAGATTACCTGTGGAAGTGGTACAAATACTGCTGCGAACTGCTTGACTTGTCATGAAAGCAGGGCTGAATGTTTCTGCTGGTCCATCTAGAACTATTTGCCGATTTTGGACTAATAGGGGACCTGCACCAATAATGTGGGGGTAGCGACTAAATTCAGGTGTGGTAGTGGTGCTGGTAAGAGAAACTTTTGTTCCAATGGGTAATTGTGGTGTCTGATTGCGGAAGATGAGAAGATAACCATTTTCGGGAATGGGAATGGTAGTTATACCACTTTTACCTCCTGCTAACTGATTGCTTACTTGATTGTTTTCGACAACTACAATAGTTTCATTATCAGCTAAAGGTGTATAAGTATTTCCCCAGACTGGAGTATAACGAGCGATACCGCGTTGGACATAGCCAGTATTAAGTAAGGAAATGGGTAGACGTTGATTATTGTTAGTAATTAAGGCTTCTGTGAGGGTGAGCCGACCAAAGTAAAATTGTCCGTTATTATTCCAAGCGATCGCTCCCCGGTTAAGAATTGGACCGGATATCCACTGATTATCTCGCCGAATTGCGCCTAAAGGTAATTTATTATTACGGTTAAAATAACCACCATTAACTGCGGCTACTGCTAAGTAATTTTGAGCAGTTTGGATTAAAGGGGCTGTACCAGTTAATGTTTGCGGATTAGTAATCATAGGCTTAATACTTAATCCCACTGCACGGGGGTTAATATCCAACCAAACCACAGGAAAGCGGTCTGTGCCTAAATTCACAAACTGCTGTCGCCATTGTAATCCCTGCGCCCAGGCAATACTCTTTTCTAGCAAACCTTCAGGTTGAATATCAATAACTAGGCGATTTGGTTGGGGAATAGTCTTAACTTGTAGAGACTGACCAAAGGGAATACTAAGACGGACAATTGTTTGATTATTAACCACTTCCACTTTTTGAACTATTGATGCGGGAATGGGTGGTGTAATGGGTTGAGAGTTATAGCGTTGTATTAAAGTCGGATCAGCAATACCATCTAGGGTGAGAGTCCATTCTCGATTGGGTGGTGTGGTAGATTTAGGGATAATCTCATCAGGATCTACTACTTTTTTAACTGGTAATTCTTGTCGAATTTGCCAAGGGGTCGCTATATCTAAATCGAGGACAACTCTATCTCCTTTTGGTTGTTTACCGAGACGGATATTTTTCAGTTGAGAAGGGGGAGTAGAAATTACTAAAGTGCTACCATTAGCTTGGATTTGCCATTTAGCTGTTTGGGCTAATTGAGTAATATCTAAATAGCGATATCCTTCGCTGAGATTGGTATTGAGAATGGGGGGATTTGTCAAGCCAGAAAACCACTGTACTGGTTGTTTGCCAGGATTACTGCTATTGAGTAAATCTATCCCTATTAATTGCTTAACTGCACCATCACTTAGATAAGTTTGTCCTTTAATGGTGGTTGCTGTTGGTTGTAACCATGCTCCTGGTAAAATCCGGCCATTGAGAATAATTTGATTACCAGCACTAACGGCACTGGGAACGGGATTTGGTAAACTAGGAGTATTTTGAGCAAATACCCTATAAGTAGCAGTCAAACACAGCGCTGTTGACAGTAGCGGTAATACAGAATTTAGGATTTTCAAGATCATTGACTGGGTATTTTTAAAAGTTATCAATCAAAACCCAGCCTAGCGAAAATTTATCAGAAAATTTAAAAAATAATTACCTTTTTTAGAAATATTCGTGATATTATTTATCTTGGGTCTGTGTCTCTTATTCAGAGTAGCAGGCAGTTACTATGCTAAAAATACTAGCTGCAATTGTCTTAAATAATACAAATTAATTGGAGCCTGCTATGATACTGTTGGGGGTTAAAGGTGAAATTCGGACACCCTATCCTCATCTCTAAAATTTTAGGTTTTGGGGTTTGAATCTAAAATCTCAAGTTCCTGTGGTTGGTCATGAATAAACAGCCAGAATACAGGGAAAAATAGATATGTTTTAGGAATTGTCAAATGGGCATATAGTGAAAATAGGCTAATTTTTGGGAGCTATCAGTAATCAGCCAAGAACAAGAATAGCTTGCATGGTGTAAGCCGTGAGCAAAAAAACTGCAAACTTCAAAACCGTTGGATTTACAGGTCTTTCTGGATTAGGGTAGTTTGTTTATATAGTGCATTGACACTCTCAGCGGCTAAAGTCAGTGAGATTCTTAGTTCACCGAAACCACTTAATTTAGATTCCTTGCGGTTTCTAAACCAGAGGTGGGGTCTCACCAAGTAGAGCAACCGCCGTTTAATTGTCAAGGTATAGTGTCTGCGATTTAGGCAGCAATTGGGTTTTTAGACAGGTTGATTACCCTTCCTGTATCAATACTTGTCGGTTAAGGAAATGTAGGTTGGGTTGAGCGACAGCGAAACCAAACAAAATCCTTGATAAGGTTGGGTTTCGTTCCTCAACCCAACCTACCATATAATGACTTTTCATGCTTAACCGAGTAGTATTGCTTCCTGTATAGGTAATATTATCCATAAAATGCTAAATTATGACAAGAGAAAATAGAAATTGAGTAAGAATTGATGACGGGGATTAAAATTACCGAGTATTCTTGTAAACAAACAAAAAATAAATAGGTATTGATAACACAGCTTTAGTTAAACGTCAAGCTAAAATTGTTATCTCTAAACTTTGGTAATTATGTATTTTTATCCAGTGCCAAAACTGAGAAAATTTCCCTTTAGCAGTAATAACAACATCTGTACCTCAACATTTCAGGAATAGAGTATGAATCATCAACCATCGAATCAGGGTCAGCAAATTACAGTGTCAGATACTAATTTTCCAGATACATATCCAGGACAAAAGTGGTTAGTAGAAGAAAGGGATGCTTGTGGAGTCGGGTTTATTACCCATCGTCAAAATATTGCCAGTCATGAAATTTTGGATCAAGCCTTAACTGCTTTAACTTGCTTAGAACATAGAGGGGGTTGTAGTGCTGACCAAGATTCTGGAGATGGTGCGGGGATATTAACAGCGATTCCTTGGGAATTATTGGCACAAGACAAGAATCATGGCATTGATTTTGCCAAGCTGAGTAATATGGCTGTGGGGATGATATTTTTTCCCCAAGACGCAACAGCCGCCAAAGCTGCTAAGGCTGCATTTGCACAAATAGCAGCAGAGGAGAGATTAACTATACTGGGATGGCGAGTAGTTCCGGTGCGTCCAGAAGTATTAGGGATGCAAGCAAAAGAAAATCAACCCCAAATAGAACAGGTTATAATTTCTTGTGCTGATAAGAGCGGTGATGAACTAGAAAGAGAATTGTATATTGCCCGTCGCCGCATTATGCAAGCGGGTAGAAAAATTTCTGAAGATTTCTATGTCTGTTCCTTGTCTAGTCGGACAATTGTTTATAAAGGCATGGTGCGTTCCGCTGTCTTGGGGGATTTTTACGAAGATCTAAAAAATCCGGCTTTTAAAGTGGCATTTGCAGTATATCATCGCCGCTTTAGTACCAATACGATGCCTAAATGGCCTTTAGCCCAACCAATGCGGTTATTAGGTCATAACGGAGAAATTAACACCCTATTGGGAAATATTAATTGGATGATGGCACGGGAAGCCACCCTTAGTCATCCGATTTGGAAAGATCGGTTTGACGAACTCAAACCAATGGTCAACATTGATAATAGTGATTCTGCTACTTTAGATAATGTACTAGAGTTGTTGGTGCGTTCGGGACGCAGCCCTTTAGAAGGGTTAATGATGATGGTTCCCGAAGCGTACAAAAATCAACCTTCCTTGGCTGAATATCCCGAAATTGTGGATTTTTATGAATATTACAGCGGTTTGCAAGAAGCATGGGATGGACCTGCGCTGTTAGTATTTAGCGATGGCAAAAAAGTTGGAGCGACATTAGATCGTAATGGTTTAAGACCTGCGCGTTATGTCATTACCAAAGATGATTATATTGTTGTTGCCTCCGAAGCTGGAGTTGTAGATTTCCCAGAAGAAAACATTCTCGAAAAAGGTAGACTCGGTCCAGGACAAATGATTGCGGTGGATTTAAACACCCAAGAAATCCTCAAGAACTGGGAGATTAAACAGCGTATTGCTAAACAACATCCTTATGGCGAATGGTTGCAACAATACCGCCAAGAATTAAGTAAGTTAGTGAAGGGTAAGTCTGTAGTTAATGGCAATGGTAACGGTAATGGGCATTTGTCAACAAACAACGGACAGCGGACAACTGACAAAATTGATTCACAAGTCTTATTACAACAGCAAATTGCCTTTGGCTACACCATAGAAGATGTGGAAATGGTGATTCACCCTATGGCTAGTACGGGTGCAGAAGCAACTTTCTGTATGGGAGATGATATTCCTTTAGCGGTATTGTCAGAAAAATCCCATTTGCTGTATGACTATTTTAAACAGCGGTTTGCCCAAGTTACTAATCCAGCGATTGACCCTTTACGGGAAAAGTTGGTGATGTCTCTGACGGTGGAATTGGGTGAAAAGGGGAATTTATTAGAACCTAAACCGGAATACGCCCGCAGACTCAAGTTGGAGTCTCCTGTACTCACTCAAACAGAGTTAGAAACTATTAAGTTGTCAGGTTTTGCAACGGCTGAATTGTCAACTTTATTTCCCATAGCCACAGGACCAAATGGTTTAAAAACGGCTGTGGAGTCTTTGCAAAAACAAGCTGCGGAATCGGTGCGGGCTGGTGCGAAGATTCTCATATTAAGTGACAGAACAGGTACAGGGATTGCGGCAGAATATACCTATATTCCTCCTTTATTAGCTATTGGTGCGGTTCACCATCACTTAATCCGTGAAGGGTTACGGATGAAAACATCCTTAATTGTGGATACAGCCCAATGTTGGAGTACCCATCATTTTGCTTGTTTGTTGGGTTATGGTGCGGGGGCGGTTTGTCCCTATATGGCTTTAGATACTGTAACTGCTTGGTGGCATGAACCCAAAACTCAGCAGTTTATGACTAGGGGCAAAATTGCCACTCTGACTTTAAACCAAGCCGCAGAAAATTATCGCAAAGCTATAGAATCGGGTTTGCTGAAAATCCTCTCGAAGATGGGTATTTCCCTACTTTCCAGTTACCAAGCAGCGCAAATATTTGAAGCTATTGGGATTGGTGGTGATTTATTGGCTTTGGGTTTCCGGGGAACAACTTCCCGCATTGGTGGTTTAAGTGTGAGTGAATTAGCACAAGAGGTGTTATCTTTCCACAGTAAGGCTTTCCCCGAATTGACGGCGAAGAAGTTGGAAAACTTAGGTTTTGTCCAATACCGTCCCGGTGGTGAATACCACATGAATAGCCCAGAACTAGCGAAGTCGCTGCATAAGGCTGTCAATGGCAAGCAATATGACCATTATGAAGTTTATAAACAACATCTGCAAAATCGTCCGGTGACGGCGCTGCGTGATTTGCTAGATTTCCACAGCGAGCGCTCACCGATTCCTTTAGAACAGGTAGAGTCAGTTAATGATATTGTTAAACGTTTCTGTACTGGTGGGATGTCTTTAGGGGCGTTATCACGAGAAGCACATGAAACTTTAGCGATCGCTATGAATCGCATTGGTGGTAAATCTAATTCTGGTGAAGGTGGGGAAGATCCGGTTCGTTACAACATTTTAAGTGATGTGGATACGGCTGGTAAATCTCCTACTCTGCCTCATCTCAATGGGTTGAGAAATGGTGACACGGCTGCAAGTGCCATTAGACAAATTGCCTCAGGACGATTCGGCGTTACTCCCCAATACTTAGCTACAGCCCAACAACTAGAAATCAAAATTGCCCAAGGTGCTAAACCAGGAGAAGGTGGACAGCTACCCGGACCAAAGGTAAGCCCCTATATTGCCATGTTGCGCCGTTCTAAACCCGGTGTAACTTTGATTTCACCACCACCCCACCATGATATCTACTCCATTGAAGACTTAGCCCAGTTGATTTTTGACTTGCACCAAATTAACCCTAAAGCCCAAGTTTCGGTGAAATTAGTCGCAGAAATCGGGATTGGCACAATTGCTGCGGGTGTGGCTAAAGCTAACGCCGATATTATCCAAATTTCGGGACATGATGGCGGTACAGGTGCATCACCCCTTTCTTCGATTAAACACGCTGGTAGTCCCTGGGAATTGGGGTTAACGGAAGTACATCGGGTATTAATGGAAAATAGCTTGCGCGATCGCGTCATCTTGCGGGTAGATGGTGGTCTGAAAAGCGGCTGGGATGTCCTAATTGGGGCGTTAATGGGGGCGGAGGAGTTTGGGTTCGGTTCTATAGCTATGATTGCGGAAGGCTGCATTATGGCGCGGATTTGCCACACTAATAATTGTCCTGTGGGGATAGCTTCTCAAAAAGAAGAAATGCGGAAACGGTTTACTGGCATTCCCGAACACGTTGTTAATTTCTTCTACTTCATCGCGGAAGAAGTGCGGAGTCTGTTGGCTAAATTGGGATATCGTTCTTTATCAGAAGTAATTGGTCGCGCTGATTTATTAACGGTGCGTTCTGAAGTTAGACTGAATAAAACCCAAGCTTTGAATTTGGATTGTTTAACTAAGCTGCCAGATGCAAAAGTTAATCGTAGTTGGTTGGTGCATGAAAAAGTTCACAGCAATGGACCAGTTTTAGATGATCAGTTACTAGCTGATGCAGATATTCAAGCCGCGATTCAGAATCAGGGTGAAGTTAGTAAAACCGTTACCGTCGTAAATACTGATAGAACGGTCGGCGCAAGGTTAACTGGGGCGATCGCTCATAAATACGGTGACAACGGCTTTACAGGGCAAATAAACCTGAATTTCCAAGGAAGTGTGGGGCAAAGCTTCGGCGCATTTAACCTGGATGGTGTGATTCTCAACTTAGTAGGGGAAGCAAACGACTATGTCGGTAAGGGCATGAACGGTGGGGAAATTATTATTAAGCCCCCAGCCAATGCCACCTATAACCCAGCAGAAAACGTGATTGTAGGGAATACCTGCCTTTATGGGGCGACTGGTGGGGTGTTATTTGCCAATGGTTTAGCTGGAGAACGGTTTGCGGTGCGTAACTCTAAAGGTACAGCCGTGATTGAAGGGGCTGGTGATCACTGCTGCGAGTATATGACTGGTGGTGTAATTGTGGTTCTGGGTAAAGCTGGCCGCAACGTGGGCGCGGGTATGACAGGCGGTTTAGCGTATTTCCTTGATGAAGTCGGTAATTTCCCGGACTTAGTTAATCATGCTATTGTCAAAGTGCAACGGGTTGTCAGTGAAGCAGGTGCAAAACAATTATATGAGTTAATTCAAACTCATGCCCGGAAAACTGGTTCACCCAAGGCAGGGGAAATTATTGCTAATTGGGAATCATACTTACCTAAGTTCTGGCAATTAGTACCACCTTCTGAATCTGATAGTCCAGAAGCCAAAGTAGCAGAAAAACAATTGAGTTCTGTGTAATTTGTCTGAATCAGGATGTACAGGATTTGAGGATTTACAGGATTTAATTAAATACTTTATCCTGTTTATCCTTTAATCCTTTTTTGTCTGAATCAGGATGTCCAGGATTTGAGGATTTCCAGGATTTAATTAATAACTAGGGCTTGCTAAATAAATCTGAAAACTCTACAGGTAAAGGGTTTTAGATATTTTGAAGTTCAAAAAGTGTCAGGTTTTAGGAGGTGACAACTGAAAAACCTGGCATTTAATTTCTGGTTAAAGAAAAAATCTTGCTTATCCAACTCTTGAAACTGTCACCTGTCACCTGTCACCTGTCACCTAGCCTTCACAGATAACTTTTTCAGCAAGCCCTAGTGTTGGTAAAAAGGACGGTATTTGTTGAGGGAATTTTGGGGAGAATGGACTCCAACTGCAACAAAATTTCTTTTGAACAAATTCCCAGTAATGTGCTGTTGGGTAAATGTACTAATCTTTCTCCACTCCCAACTGGTGGTGTCATGATATCGGATAATGCTTGAGGAATGGTTTCTTTAGATTCTGGGGGGTATTCTGTGTAGTTAAAGTTTGCCCATTGTTGATCTAGAGTGTGGGTTTTTAGTTGTTTGATGGTGCGAGTTAGAAAGAATTCGTTTTCACCAAAGTATAAGTATGTTGGCATGGTAGTACGGCAATTGTATTATCGTACATGAGCGTTAGCTCTAAATCTAATATAATTTTGTCTGCATCGAAAAGCAGTCATTCAACGAAATGGCATTTTTGTCTAAATTGTAAAAAGTAAGATAATTTACCCTAATTTTCGGGAATACTCAAAACGGAATAACAGAATATAGTATTATTAAGCAAGAATATCGTAATCTTTTATCAGACTGGGATTAATTGTAGATTATTAAAATCTAATACGCAAGAACAAAAGAAAAATGATGCTAGGTAAAATTGTTTGGTTTGGTGGGTTTAATAATCAAAAAAATAAAGTCAATAATTTTGGTTTTATTGCTCCTTTGGGGGAAGAAAATACAGGAGATATTCGTGTTGATCGAGATGATGTTCCATTAGATATACAAGAAATTATAGAGGGTGATAAAGGAAGGGGCGTATACGTTCAATTTGATATTGATGCAAGGCGTAATCGAGTAATCAACCTGAAAGTACCAACCTTTATTGGTGTTGTTAAGAAGTCTGAATTTTGGGGTAAATGGCAGATTACTTATAACGATAATTGTAAAATTTATTTCAGAAGAAGGACTCAGTACGAAAGCGAAAGCCTTGTTGCTTTCAGTATTAAGGAAACTAAGGATAGGGAAGCTATGGAAATGGCTGAAATATTCGGAGAGGACGAAGAAATAAAATATAAACTAGCACCATTCTTATTAAGGACAATTAATGATGTACGAGAAGTTGATAATGATGAAAGAATAGTTGAGAAGTATGCTAATAGTAATATATTTCCACTGTTTAAAAAATTTATTCTTGAATATTTATTATCTTTGCCATTGGAGATAGCCGAAACTTTCGTTATTAATAAGCTCAAAGATTTAGATGAAAATCAACAAGATTTTATCATTAAGGAAATCGCCGAAAAACTGCCAAATCTTCTAATTATTTCTGCGACATTGCGTTCGTACTTAAAATTTGATTCTTCTAGTCCAAATAGTTATATTGAATTCATAAATAGACATATTAATCTAGTAGAAGAACATTTAAGAAAAGAATTGATAGATGAACTAATTAAGAAAGTAGAGCAAGCGGAAGAAAATGCACTTAATATATATTGGCAAGAGGTTCAATATCTACAAGATAACTTAGCTTATAAAAATTTCCTCTGGCATATTGCACCAGCAGAAAGAAAAATTCCAATAATTGCTGAATACACATCATCTATAGCAAAAGATGTTGCTGAGAAAGTGGTTCTTGAACATCTTAACCAGTTTAATCAACAAGAACAAGATAAGTTGATTAATGAACTCATCAGAAATGCACCAAAAGTTATTTTGGCTTCTTCTAAGTTACGTTCTTATTTAAAATTTACAGTACAATTGACAGAATACTATTTCAAATTCCAAAGAACAGACAATAATTACGACATTTTTATTAACAAGTACCTTCATATTGTAGATGATGAATTATTCAACGAGATAATAAATGAACTAATTGAAAGAGTAGAACAAGCAGAAGAAAAAGAACGTAATATATATTGGCAGCAAGTTCAATATCTACAAGATAACTTAGCTTATAAAAATTTCCTCTGGCATATTGCACCAACAGAAAGAAAAATTCCAATAATTGTTACATACTCATTATCTATGGCAGAAGATGCTGCTGAAAATGTGGTTCTTGAACATCTTAACCAGTTTAATCAAAAAGAGCAAGATGAATTGATTAATCAACTTATTAAAAATGCACCAAAAGTTATCTTGGCTTCTTCTAAGTTACGCTCTTATTTAAAACTTACAGAATACGATTACAATAGTTACGGTATCTTTATTAATCAGTATCTTGATAGCGTAGATGATGACTTATTCAATGAGATAGTAAATGAATTAATTGAAAGAGTAGAACAAGCAAAAGAAAGAGAACGTAATATATATTGGCAGCAAGTTAAATATTTGCAAAATAATTTAGCTTATAAAAATTTCCTCTGGCATATTGCGCCAACAGAAAAGAAACAAGAAATTATTCAACAGCGTTTTAAAACTTTTTTTGATATTATCTCTCGCTTTAAAGATAGCAATTATCCTTACGAGGAATATATTACTCATAATTGGCGTGAATTATATCAGTTCAATCAATCAGATAACTTGTTAATAACGCAATGGGATGCTTGTGTAAAATCTAATGAGATTAAAGCAGCACAGATGATTTCAGCGCGTGGTGCTGAGAAGTTAGTAATCCGTTTTTATCAGGCTTTAGGTTATCAAGTAGAAGATATTTCAATTCATCAAGTTACTCAACAAAGCCAAACCTGGACATTGGGGGATATTAGATTAGATTCCAAATATTTACTTGATGTGAAAAATAGTAGAAAAAGTGTTAATTCCAAGTCTTACTCAGAATTTTGTGTTCCCCAATTAAAAGAATCTCGTGGTAATGATGTGAAAATCGTTGGTGTTTTATCACCGTACCTTCAAAAACAATATATGGAGGGAAGAGGAAACCCTAGATTTCATGTTAACAATCCTCAAGTATTAGGTGCTTT
Organism: Aphanizomenon sp. UHCC 0183; assembly: GCF_009712065.1. Lineage (NCBI taxonomy): Bacteria > Bacillati > Cyanobacteriota > Cyanophyceae > Nostocales > Aphanizomenonaceae > Aphanizomenon > Aphanizomenon sp. UHCC 0183. Next base: position 21,333 of record NZ_VILC01000040.1, read on the forward strand.
TGATAAAGCAAAGCTGAGTGAACTAGAAACAATCTTTAGTGACCGATTCATTAGCATAAATATGCCTAGAGGGTCTGATACTAATAAATACTTACCACCTTGGCTATTTGATTATGATGAGCGTTTTTATAATCAACAGTACGAAATTTTAACAGAATTACAAAATTTACATTATCAGGATATACCTAGTTGGGAAGATATATCACTTGTTACTCAAAATTTTATACCTTTATTTGTAGCTGCAAAACGTCCATTGCCACGAAGTTGGGTTAATAATTTACCCCACTGGCAAGTCAATTTCATCAATTCCTTGATTAATCTTCCTACAGAACGAATTACTTTGCCATATTTATTCCTGTCTATATTGAGGCATTTTTTATCAATGCTTTCTTACCGTGGAGGTGATTATAGTCCTCAAAGATATTTAGAAGTTCTCTACCTAAGCGGAATGCAAATTAATCCACTAAAATTATACGACCCTTTAAATATTATCAAAGATTTTTGTGATACATTACAAATTCTTTGGGATAATCGTCAAGCATCTAGACTAGATGAATTCAAAATATTTAAATTCTCTGGTCAAGGATTACTGAAAGGTAAACGGACAGAATCAGAATATATCATGACAACAATTTTGGCTTATTGTGGTGGATGGGTAGATGGGATGGGGAAATGCGGATTTAGTCCATTAGCAATTGGTAGAGAGCAAAATTGCCCAGTTTGTGGTCGTCTCATTTGTCCTAAAGATAACTGTGGTTTTTGTACTGATAGATGTTCTGGTTACATTGAAAGGAAAAATAAGTAAGAGTAAGAGATATAGATACAAAAATTATAAGCGATCGCCCCTTCCATCACCTTATGCGATCGCCCTTATCATTAGTATAATCCCTTATTCAAAACAAACTCAACTACTTTCCCATACTACCATCACCTTGAGGTTCAACAACCGAAAGTAACTCATCCCGTTTTTTAGCAATCAACTCCAAATAATACCCACTGGAATAGCCTTCAGAATTAGTCAACCCCGTAATTCTTTGATAAAACGTCATAACATCCCCACTCATTGCGTATTTAGAGATGTCTACTTTATCTGTATTTATCCTGTTCATCCTTTCATCTTTTTTGTCTGAATCAGGATGTCCAGGATTTGAGGATTTACAGGATTTAAGTACCCATGCAAAATTAATTATACATTTTAATAATAAATTGATAAAATAAATTATTAATAGAAATAAAGAGAAAAAGATGCGATTTATTAGAGATTTAAACTTTGATACAGCCAAATTACTAGAAAGAATATATAAAGAAAGTGTACATTCTCAAGTTAGACAAAGAGCGCATTGTATTTTATTAAGCTATAAAGGAGTGACAATTCCTAAATTAATAGAAATTTTTAAAGTAACTAGAGTTACTATATATAACTGGATGAACGATTGGGAAGATAACAGGTTATTAGGATTATATAATCAAAAAGGAAGAGGAAGAAAACCAACCTTTAATGAAGAACAAAAGCAAAAAATAAAGTCATGGGTAAAACTCTATCCCAAAGATTTAAAAAAAGTATTGGCACAAATTAATCAAGAATGGGGAATAACAGTTAGTAAAGATACAATAAAAAGGATATTGAGAAGTTTAATAATGACATGGAGAAGATTTAAAAGGGGATTAGCAGGAGAACCAGATCCCTTGGAATACAAGGAAAAACAGTTAGAGATTACCAAACTAAAAGAACAAGAAAAACGTGGAGAAATTGATTTAAGATATTTAGACGAAAGCGGGTTTTTTTTAACACCTTATGTACCTTATGGATGGCAAGAAAAAGGAGAAAATATTCCCATCAAAAGTAGCCGTAGCCGACGTTTAAATATCCTGGGTTTAATGAATCGTAACCAAGAATTAGATGCCTATATATTTGAAGGCAGAATCACAAGTGAAGTTGTTATATCTTGCCTAGATAAATTTGCAGAAAACCTCTCAATAAAAACTGTCGTGGTTATAAGGCATCATTTCATACAAGCAAGAAAATCCAGGCTAAAATCAATGAATGGAATCAGAAGAATTTACAAATATTTTGGCTGCCATCCTACTCTCCTCAACTAAACTTAATCGAAATTCTCTGGCGATTTATGAAGTATGAATGGGTAGAAATTGATGCTTACTCTAGTTGGCATAATTTAGTGAACTATGTTGAAAAAATCATTCGAGAATTTGGAAAGGAATATAAAATTAATTTTGCTTAGGTACTTAGTATAGAATTTTTAGATTATTTTGATTTTGATAATATATATAAATATTTTGGAGAAGCTGATTACGAAACTGCATCTCAACAAGAATTTATAGTCAAGAATGGGCTTTATTTCTCTAAGGGAATAGATTTCCAAATTATATGTAGAAATACTCAAGATAGAGAAGCTTTAATTAACATGATAGGATCGGGTTCAGAGTATGTAAATAAAATAGTTATAGATAATTCATTTTATAACTCTGTCAATCCATTTGTACAAGTAGAAAAAACAGATACCGTTATCAATTTAAGTATTAAACAGTTAGAAAATAAAGTGATAACAGGGAAAATTCGTTTATTTTCATCTCAAGGATATCTATACTTAAAATCTATTTCCTCTACTACTCAAGATTTTATAGATATAAACCTAGATAAAAAATTAATTGTAGAGGTAAAAACTAATATTCGCTTAGAATTTGACCAGATTGAACCTTTTTATGTATATTTTGTGGAAGATGGAAAAGATTGGTTAATTTATCAATATGGTTCTTGAAATAATTAAGTTAACATTTTCAAATCTTAGTTTTCAATTCTAGCAAATACTATTAACTTTACTGGAGTGATGTTTGCTGGTCTTACCTTCATTCAAATAGCGACATAGTTATTTTGTAGACAATAGTTTAAAATCTAGAGAATAGGTTTGTTTGTACCTGAAACCTCCAAGAGTATAATTTAAAAGCACTAGATGTCTACACCGATTTATCACATCACCCATATTGATAACTTAACCTCCATAATCACCAATGGGGGATTGATAGCAAACAGTAGACTCAAGATACAACAAACCAATTATCTTGACATCGCACACGGACACATTCAAGATAGACGTGCCACCACAAAAGTCCCCTGTAGTGCTGGGGGATATTTACATGATTATGTCCCCTTTTATTTTGCTCCGCGTTCACCCATGCTCTATGCCATTCATAAACAAAACGTAGATAGTTATAGCGGTGGACAACAGCCAATTATCCATCTAGTTTCAGAAGCTTATACCATCAATTCTTTAAAACTAAAATTTGCTTTTACTGATGGACACGCTATCATGGCATATAGCGAATTTTATGATGATATGTCTGATTTACAATCTGTCATAGATTGGGAATTAATGAAATCAAAATATTGGGCGAATACTCCAGATGACCCCAACCGCAAGTGGAGAAGACAAGCAGAATTTTTAGTTTATGAAAATTGTCCTTGGAGTTTAATACAAGAAATAGGTGTAATCAATAAAACTATTGCTGAACAAGTACAACTAATACTTACCGTCTTTAATATCCAAATTCCAGTAAATATTTATCAAAATTGGTATTATTAAAATCATTAATCAAGTAGCTAAATAATATTTCAAATCATTATTAATATTATTCAAAAATTCCATTACGTAGTAAAATAATATTTAAAATCAGTTTCTAGTTTATCCAGTGATAGATAACACTAATTGATAATAATTGATTATCAACCAGCAACTACCACAGAGAATATAACAGTATAAACAGCGATGAAAATTATTTAATCCCTTAAAAACAATGATTGAAATTAAGCAAGGCAACTTATTAACAGAACCAGCACAAGCCCTAGTAAACACAGTGAATTGTGTCGGTGTCATGGGCAAAGGCATTGCTTTGCAATTTAAACAAGCCTATCCAGAAAATTTCCGCCAATACGAAAAAGCCTGTCGTGCTGGACAGGTGCAACCGGGGCAGATGTTTACCGTCGCTACAGGTAACTTATTTAACCCCCTGTACATTATTAACTTCCCCACCAAACGCCACTGGAAGGGCAAATCTAAATTAGAAGATATCAAAACTGGACTGGTAGCATTAGTCGCCCAAGTACAGCAATTAAACATTACTTCCATTGCTATACCTCCATTGGGGTGCGGTAACGGTGGCTTAGACTGGAGTGAGGTTAAACCCTTAATAGAATCAGCTTTTGCTGCACTTCCAGATGTCCAAGTCATTATTTTTGAACCCAGTGGCGCACCTGCTGTGGAAACAATGCCCGTAGCCAGCAAAAAGCCAAATATGACTCGCGCCCGTGCCTTGTTTATTCGCCTACTGGAATTGTACGGTATTCCTGGTTATGAATTAACCAAACTAGAAATTCAAAAACTCGCCTATTTTTTACAAGTAGCTGGTGAACCCCTACGCCTTGAGTATGTAAAACACAAATATGGACCTTATGCCCATAACCTAAATCATGTTTTAAAACACATAGAAGGGCATTACATTCGCGGTTATGGGGATGGAACAGCCAAGGCAGAAAGCGCGGAGATTTACGTTTTACCCGCAGGTAGAGAAGCTGCACAGTCCTTTTTAGCCAATGACCCATCAGCACAGGAACGGTTAGAACGAGTTAGCAACCTCATAAATGGCTTTGAAACCCCTTATGGCATGGAATTATTGGCTACAGTTCATTGGGTAGGGACTCAAGAAACCAACCCAGTCCAAGATAGTGAACAGACCATAGAGTTAGTTTATTCCTGGAGCGATGGGCTGCGCCCCATCGTAGATGAACGCAAACGCACCATCTTTAAACCACAACATATACGTAAAGCTTGGCAGCGATTAGGACAGCAGAATTGGTTGGCTGCAAAATAAAAATATAAGGCGATCGCCCCCTCAAATCCCATAGGCGATCGCCCTCATCATCAGTATAATTCCCCACTCGTTGCGTATTTGGAGATGTCTACTTTATCTGTATTTATCCTGTTCATCCTTTCATCTTTTTTGTCTGAATCAGGATGTCCAGGATTTAAGGATTTACAGGATTTAATTACGATTATGTGCATCTTTATCCAGAATTGGTATAAGCTGAGAAACATTTAATTTGCATAATTAAAACAGGCAGGATGCCTGTTCCACAAGAGTTTTAGTTGTAAGCAATATACAATTTAAATGTCCAACAGCTTATTCATCCTGTTCATCCTTTAATCCTGGTTATCCTGATTCAGACATTTTTATTTATGGTTTCTTCGCTTTTTGAGATTTCTGGGATTTTTGGGCAACTAAATGTGGATATTGATCTTGCATTTCTAAAAGTTCGGGAACAGTAACAAACTCATAACCCTGTTTCCGAAACCTGCTAATGATTTCTGGTAAGGCTTTGACAGTGTGAGAGCGATCGCCACCACCATCGTGCATTAACACAATACCCCCTGGCTTGGCTTCCCTAAAGATGTTATTAATTAGTCTTGGCACACCCGGACGTGAATAGTCCATAGAATCAGACGACCACATAATAACAGCATATTTATTACTTTTAGCATAAGCCGCTACTCCATTCCTCATGTTTCCTCCTGGTGGACGAAACAGACTGGTTTTTATACCAGTAGTCTTATAAATTATGTCTGTTGTATTAGCAACTTCGTAAGCTGCTGTCTGTGCATTCATGTGATGATACCAATGATGCCAAGTATGATTAGCAATAATATGACCATCTGTAACTACCCGTTTTGTTAAATCTGGATAGTTTTTGACATTTTGTCCAACAACAAAAAATGTTCCCTTAATATTATTTTTCTTGAGAATATCTAATACTTTGGCGGTGCTACTAGGCCAAGGTCCGTCATCAAACGTTAGGGCAATAACTTTGTTTCCTGGGGGAAGTTTAGCTTCGCTAATGACAATCCCTTGAAAGTTAGATGGTACATCAGTGGAAACCCCTTTGACTTGTGCTTCTTGTTGCCAAGTGGTAAGCATTTCTGTTTTAAATTCCTCTAACCGCTGCTGAGTTTTCACATTAGCAGCAATATCTTTATTTTTAACAATTACACCTTGACTTTGAGCATCAGAGATTTTAGCTTTGAATAGAATCATCAAAGCAATACTTAAAGTGCCAGTTAGTCCAAGTATTGCAATTAATATTCCCTGCGTTCCAAAAAAAGACTTATTATTTTCCACAGTGTAACTCCTTCAAGGGACGAGCAACCATTGATGGCAGTGATAGCTCTGACGGTAGGTTATAACACATTTTTCTAAAAATTGAGGTAGTTTACCATACTCTGAAGTATGATGTCCTTGGTATTCATGTATATTCTGTTGATTGAACTCATGATTCACTATTAAAGAAAAAATAATTTTTTCCTCAATGCCATGAGTAGTTAGATGATAATTAACTGAAGATAGTTTCTCATTTATTAATGAGATTTAGTAGTTACATTAGCTACTAATCTAACCTTGAGTGGATATATTTTTATCATATATTGATAACTTTTCCATAATAGTGGATTTAGCAGGAAAAATTAACATTTGTTCTGTTAAGTTGATTTTTTCCAAATCACTAATATCACCCCAGTGACAATCAAACCTAGTCCAAAAACACGGGTTAGAGAAATAGGTTCTTTTAAAACAAAGTAACCTAGTAATACAGAAAATATATAACCAATGGATACAGCAGGGGCAGCAACGCTGAGATTGATTCTGGTTAGGAGTAATATATAGGTTACTGCACCAATACCATAACAGGTTAATCCTAATAAAACTTCTGGTATGGTGATCATGTTGAGAATGAGATTAATAATGTTTCCTATATGAACTTTACCTAATTTAATTGCCCCCATTTTCAAAAAAAATTGTCCTGCTACACTAATAAGAACTGATATTAGCAGTAAACTAAATTCTGGTATTGACACTGATACTACCTTAATTTTATTGATAACGGTGATTGGTGGAATGAGATAGAATGGAGGGCGCAGACCCTGCGCCCCTACGTTTTTGAGATTTAAAACTATTGAATAGTATTATTTTTTTTAAGTCAATATTTTAGTTTTTTGTAAAGCCTCCACTTTCTTTTAATGTATAAAGAGGACGACCTTTCACTTCTTCATATATTCTGCCAATATATTCACCTAAAATACCAATACAAACTAATTGGACTGAACCCAAGAAAAACATGGAAATTGTAATTAATGTGTAACCAATTAAGTGAGAGACTGGGGCAAAGATTCGCCAATAAAGGACTAATACTATCATAATCATAGCAATCGTAGCTGAGATAATACCTAAGTAGGTTGCCAGTCGTAAGGGAACTGTAGAGAAAGAGATAATACCATCAATTGCCAGGGATAAAGATTTACCAAAAGTATATTTTACATCTCCCGCAAACCGAGGGTTTCTTTCAAAAAGTACAGAGGTTTGTCGAAAACCTACCCAAGCACGTAACCCGCGAACATAACGGTTGCGTTCTGGCATAGAATTCAAGATATCTACTACTTGTCTATCCATTAAGCAAAAATCGCCTGTATCTACAGGAATATCAACTTTAGCCAAGCGTCGAAGCAGACGATAAAAAAGGTATGCCGTTAAGCGTTTTAGCCAACCTTCCTTTTGACGGGATATGCGTTGAGCGTATACTACTTGGTATTCTTGATGCCATTTTTCGATCATTGTTAAAATTAATTCTGGTGGATCTTGAAGATCGGCATCCATAACAATGATACATTTACCTTGGACAAAGTTCAAACCGGCGGTAACGGCGATTTGATGCCCAAAATTCCGGGCGAGACTGAGGTAATGGACTCGATGATCACGGTGATGTAATTCGCGCATCATACTCAAAGAGCGATCGCGGCTACCATCATCAATTAAAATTAATTCCACATCACCGTCTAACTGTTCCATAACATCATGTAAACGGCGATACATCTCCATGATGTTTTCTTCTTCGTTATAAATGGGGATAACTAGGGAGTAGATGGGCTGATTGATCATGATAAGATTTCTTGAAAATTTAATTACCTGAAAATCCAAATATAATGAATTATTCCTCTTATCTAAAAATCAATAAGGACTATATCATACTATTAACAATTTGGTTAATAGGATTAATTATAGATAGAACATGGTTTTTCTTAGATGAATCTATTCCAGCTTATGATCAAAGCGCACATTTAACGGGAGCATTACATCATTATCGGATTTTTCAAAACTTAAATATCTTATCCGGTGATTGGTGGTTATCTCTATGGCAATTAACCCCTAGTTATCGCGCTCCTTTTGTATATATTTGTACTGTACCCTTTTTAGTATTGTTTGGTAAGGGTCATGATCAAGCAAGTTTAGTCAATTTGGTATATACAGCGGTAATTATTTTATCAGTATATCATTTAGGGAATTATTTATTTCAAAACCGAAAAATTGGCATCACAGCCAGCATATTTTGCTTGTTATTTCCCATTATGGGAATTATCCGCACAGATTATTTATTAGATTATGGTTTGACGGCTATTGTCATAGCTACTTTCACAGTTTTAACAATTTGGAAAGATAGTTATAGTGGGTTTTTATCATGGATATTAACTCTTTTGCTAGGAACAGGAATAGGGTTGATTATGTTATCTAAACCCACAGGTTTTATTTTTATTCTCATTCCTAGTATCTGCACATTAATTATTTTTATCAGCAAACGTAAATTTATTAAACTAATTCAAACAGGATTATCTTTAATTTTAGCTTGGTTGATTGCTGGTTTTTGGTATAGTGTAAATTGGTTAACTATTATTACTTCTGCCTTAAATGCTAATCATGTGGGAATAGGAGAAGGTGATCCATCTGCAACAACAATTGCTGGTTGGTTATATTATCCGCAAGCTATTCCTGAAACAGTTGGTTTTCCGATATTATTTGTAAGTATTGGTATTTTCTTAATTTATCTGTTTAAACGTCGGGTTACTCAAAATGTATTGCCAGATAATTTATCAAAATCCGCGTTAACTTGGTTATTTATTTCTCTAATTAGTAGTTATATAATTTGTTCCTTGGGGACAAATAAAGATATTAGATTTATTCTGCCTTGTTTTCCGGTAATTAGTTTAATTTTGGCTTACTTCTTTAACTTGATTGACAATATCTGGTTTAATAAATTAAGATTAGCAACTTTTGTATTAAGTGGGATAATTTTACTCAATAATTTATTCCCCTTACCCCTAATTCAAGCATGGGGAGGAAAACATTTACCAAATGATGAGAGTAAAAAATATCCCCTTGCGGAATTAATGGAGAAAATCAATCAAACTACTCCATATTTAAGAACAACTTTAGGAGTAATTCCAGTTTCTACACCCCAAGTTAATGAATTTACTTTAGATTATTTCGGGACATTAGCTGATTTTCGCATTTATGGAAGAAAATTAACTATGAAATTATCTCAGGTAAATCAGGATTTACAGTATTTATCGTGGTATGTCACCAAAGATAATGAACCAGATGAACCAGGAGAAAAGGGAGAAACCAAACGCAAATTAAAATCTTTAGTAGAATCTGATCCTGAGTTAAAATTACAGAATGATTGGGTATTACCTCATGGTGATAAATTACGATTATATCATCGCAAAAATCCTCATGTAGTTGTTGAAAAATTAAATGTTGATAACAAGCCACTTGCTTTAGAAAAAGTAATAATTGCTAATGAAGTAATTACAAATCAAAATAACTCAGTTACCTATGAAATTACAGGTTCATGGGATGAATTGCAAAATGGTTTGTTACTGTTGAAATGGCAAAATGGACAATCAGCTTGGTATCATGATCATGCGATCGCATTAGGTAATTTATATTGTGGTATAAAATGTCATCCTCAAGGAAATTTTCGAGTAATTGAGAATCTCGCTACATTTATTCCCCAGGAATTACCGCTAGGAAAATATCAACTATCCGCACTATATTTAGATAAAATTAATGGCAAAATTACACCTTTAAATATTCCTAATGTAATTGTCAATGTTACAGATACAGGAAAATTAGAAAAAACACCACCTTTAGATTTAGTTTCCCGAATGTCACAATTGGCAGTAGACTTACAACAGGGAAAATTAGATAATATCTTTGTGCAAATAGATAATTTCAATCAATATGATCCTACTCAAGATTATTTAAAGCAAATTGAATTTGCCGCTAATTATTACCTAGAGAATGAACCAAATAATCTGAATTGGCGTTATACTTTGGTTTTATCACAACTTTTACAGCGCAAAGCACCGGAATTAATTCAGAATTTAACAGAATTAACTAAATATGATCGTCAAAATCCCTATACTTGGCTTTATTTAGCATTTGTTTATTTGTATGACTTTCAACCCAAACAAGCCGAAAAGCAGTTGATAATAGCAGAAAAATTAAAACCAGATATACCAGAATTAAAGACTTTAAAAACAGTTACAAATATCATGAAATTTCTCCCATTAATTCATTTATAAAATATGAGTCATAAACAATGGTTTTTAGGTTTATTGGTAGCATCTTTAATTTTATGGCTGATAGGTTTGGGTAATTTACCTTTACGAGATTGGGATGAAGGTACTTATGCTATAGTTGCTAGGGAAATTTATCGCACTGGTAACTGGATTTATCCGACTATACAAGGAGATCCTTTTTTATTAAAACCACCTTTGATGCAATGGTTTATTGCTGTTTGCTATCATATCGGAGGAGTGCAAGAATTTACTACCAGATTTCCGGGAGCATTTTTAACAGCTTTAGGAGTACCTTTACTTTATTTAATTGGACGTTTAGCTTTTAGAAAAAATTTACCAGCTTTATTTTCAGCTTTGGTTTATTTAACATTATTGCCTGTAGTCCGTCATGGTAGACTAGCAATGTTAGATGGAATGACTGTTTCCTTTTTCTTGTTATTGTTATTTTGCGTTCTCAAAGCCCGTCATGATAGAAAATATGCTGTTGGTATCGGATTTTGTTTGGGTTTAATTACTCTGACAAAGGGAATGTTAGTAGTAGTTTTAGCAGTAATAGCAGGTTTATTTATCATTGCTAATAAACAATTAGCTATATTAAAAAATCCATTTCTATGGATAGGAATGTTATTAGGTAATTTACCGGCTATTGCTTGGTATTTTGCCCAATGGCAACATTATGGTAATATTTTCTTAGAAGTGCATTTTCAATCCCAAGCTTTTGACAGACTGGGAAAAGCTGTGGAAGGTAATACTGGTCCGATTTGGTATTATTTACTGGAAGTGATAAAATATGGTTTTCCCTGGTTGTTATTTTTGCCAGGAGGTTTATATTTAAGTTGGAAAAATCGTCATACTGATTGGGGTTGTTTAACTCTCATTGGTACAATTATTTATTTTGCCATAGTTTCTTTAATGAGTACCAAATTACCTTGGTATATTATGCCCATATATCCATTTTTAGCTTTAGCGATTGGGGCTAATTTAAGTTATATTTGGCAGGAGGAGAAGTTTAAAACCAGATTTTTGACGGGATTTTTTGCATTTTTAGTTATCGTCGGTTTAGCAGGTTGCATTTATTTTAATATATTTGATAAACAGCCATTATTAATTGTAATGAGTGTTGTTTTAGCAATGACTATGGGGATGACATCATGGTTAGTTAATCAGCATAACCGTCAATTTATCCCGGTTTTATTTGCGGGGATGTATTTAGTTTTAGGAATGTTGATGAGTTCTCAATCATGGATATGGGAGTTAAATGAAAAATTCCCTGTTCTACCAGTGGCAGCGTTAATTAGAGATAATGTGCCACCTGGAACACAAATTTATACTTCTTTTCCTGATAGTCGTCCTAGTTTAGATTTTTATAGTGATTGTAAAATTATTCCTACATCTATGGCAGATTTAAAAGATAAGTTTGCTGATAAATCTTATTTATTATTGGGTCAGGATACTTTGCAGAAAATTAATTTAAATCAAAGTAAGGTTATGGGAGAAGCTAATGGTTTTAAATTGGTAGCTACAAATTAATGCTAATTAATATACAGGTAGGACTTGCTGAAAAACGGTGTACACACAAGTTATCGAATCACCATTATTCCTCGAATTACCCCACCCTAACCCTCCCCGATGCTTTGGGGAGGGAACTAATTTTTCCGGTTTCCCCCTAAAGCATCGGGGGGATTAAGGGGGGGTAATTTAACTTGTGTGTACACGATAGCCTTTATAAGGGGAGGGTTAGGGAGGGATAAAACATTTGATACAGCAATCATGACTTTTCAAACACCCTCTAAATGTCTTGGCTGGTGCGCCTATTTTTTCTGAAAATATTGCTGCGTATTCGCCATCAAATTCGCTTATTTGTAATAGTACGGCATAAAATCGGAAATTTTTCTAAATTTTCAGCAATTACCGCCATAATCAAAGACTTTGAGAAAGCTTTAGACAGATTATGATGGAAGTTTAGGGCTTGATGAAAAAGGTGATAATCACTCATGAGTACCGAAAACAATCTAGCCATTGTGGACTGGGAACCCCATCATCCACCTGCTGACTTAATATTTGATGATGGTGAAGTCTTGGAATCAAATAGACACCGGATTGCCATGAATGTCCTCATTCGTTCATTGCAGCAGCTTTGGTCTGACCGCAATGATTATTTTACTGGGGGCAATATGTTTATTTACTACAGCAGTAGCCAAATTCGTAATCGTGATTTTCGCGGTCCCGATTTTTTTGCTGTTCTCAATGTTGATGGTAGTAACCCTCGACAAGGTTGGGTAGTTTGGGAAGAAAATGGTCGCTATCCTGATGTGATTGTGGAATTAATGTCACGGTCTACAGCAGGAATAGATCAGGGAATTAAAAAAGACCTTTATGAACAGACTTTCCATACCTCCGATTATTTTGTCTATGACCCATTTGATGCTAATTCTTTACAAGGATGGCATTTAGATCATGAACAACAGTATCAGCCATTAAGACCAAATGAAAATGGTTGGCTATGGTGTAGACGTTTGGGTTTATGGTTGGGAACTTGGGAAGGAACTATAGATAGGGAAACTGCGATTTGGGTGCGGTTTTATGATGTTGCGGGCAATCTAGTTTTATTACCAGAGGAGGCAGCTAAATCACGAGAGGAGGAAGCTCAAGCAAAAGCAGCTAGGTTAGCTGCCAGATTACGAGAATTGGGTGAAAATCCAGATATGTTGTAATCGTTAGGTTTCCCAAATCCCCGACTTCTCAAGACAAATCACAATTTCTGGAGACGATTACAACAGAAGTCGGGGATCTTAATTTTTGTCTACTGAGTCCAATTAACTAGAAGCACTAGTATAAAACTGGAGGGCAAACCGCCAAAACTGGGTAGAAATGAAAAACAATATCAAAGCTAATAATCCTGCACCCAGCAACCAGGTAAGTTGAATTTGACCTAACATAGTTTGGGCGGGAACTGTAGTTAAAAAAGCTACTGGTACTATGAAGGTGAAGAAGAAGCGATAGGCAGCCGGATAACCTGTAATTGGGTATCTTCCAGCCTCTAAAAACCCTCTTAATACTTCAGTAATATTATATATCTTTACAAACCAAATACTAGTTGCTCCTAGTATAAACCACAGGCTATAAAGAATAACTAAACCACAAGTCAACGGAAAGATACTCAGTAAGTATTTATCAATACCTAAGTTAAGTTTTGTACCAGCATAGACAATGATCAATAGACCAAAGATTAAATCTGGTATTCCCCAGGGGGAAATGGTATGAAGAGATAACCAAAATTGACTACGAATAGGTTTTAATAATACGAAGTCTAAAGTCCCTTCTTGGACATGACGCACAATCCGATTTAAGTTGGGAGCGAGAAAGGTGGCAGCAAAGCCTTGTAATAGTGTGAAAATTCCTAAAACTACTAAAGCTGATTCCCATGACCAACCCGAAAAAGTGTAACCTGTACGGTAGAACAGGAATAAACTGAAGATACCACCCACTAAATTGCCTAAGCTACTAATAGCATAAATGATAAAATTTATACGATATTCCATTTCTGCGGAAATGGCAGCACTCCAAAATAATCTCAACACTTTTAAATATCTTTGCATTTTTCGTTTTTACCTCAATAGCTATTAGATATAAAATAATTTTATCTAAACTTAATCTTATTTTTTATTTTTATAAATTTATGAGCGCTAAAATGTGAAATGCAACTTCTTAAGCAAATTGGATTTTATGCGGTTTAATTTACCAGAATTAATGAAATCGCTGGGTTACTCTGGAGTATGGGGAATTATGTTTGCTGAATCTGGTTTATTGATTGGCTTTTTTGACGGATAACTTCAACTCACTTGTAATAATTTTTGACAACATAATGTAATGGCTAAACTATCTAACGAATTACAACGCTATTTTTTTGAAGAGGAAAGACCGGAAAAGGTAACTTTAGTAGATATTTTATTATTAGCTCAAGAAAGAATTTTTGGGTTTTTGCTGGTGATTTTGTCTCTACCGTCAGCTTTACCAGTTCCTGCACCTGGGTACTCAACTCCTTTTGGGGTGCTGATTTTTTTGTTGGCTATACAGTTAATTGCAGGTGCGAAAATCCCTTGGCTACCTGAGAAGATGCTTAATTATCCTCTGCAACTGACTACAGTTCAGGGATTTTTGAAAGCGGGACTGCCTTGGTTACGAAGAATTGAAGCTATTGCTCGTCCGCGTCTATCTTATATTTGCACCACATTACCAGGTAGAATCACTATTGGTAGTGCGATCGCTCTGATGGCTATTTCGATGATGATTCCCATACCGGGAACTAACACTTTACCTGCAATGGGGATTTTTGTTACAGCCTTTGGTTTATCAGAAGATGATGGTGCTATTAGTTTAGGTGGTTTAGTCCTGTGTGTAATGGGAGCAATTTTAACTACCTCAATTCTGTTTGCTTTGATGTGGGGTGGTTCTAGTCTACTTGATGTAATTAAGAGTTGGTTAGGAAGGTAGGGGAAGGTGACAGGTGACAGGTGACAGATAGGTAGGTTAATAACCCGATTACCAATTACCAATTACCAAATTAAACCAAAAACTGGTAGCGTCAAACAAGGAAAATATTTTTTGTGGATGTTACAACTTGAAAACACGTTCTAATTATTGGCAACTTTTACCCTATATCCGCACCCAGTGGGAAACTATCGCTAAGGGTTTTATAGGGATTTTAGGATATGTACTGGCAACTTTAACCCTGATTAATGTCGCGGGGAAGTTGGCAGTTCCCTTTGGGGATGGTAATGTATTAGCGATCGCTCAATTAGCCGGAATCAGTGCTGCTATCTTTCTTGTGCGCGGCTTTTTTCAGTCTGTGCAGGATTTATACATGGCCAAGGCAGCTTTAAGAATCGCTTTTTATCTCCGTCAACAGGTTTATACTCATTTACAAAAACTCAATCTCAGCTATTTTGAAACAGCTAAAGCTGGGGATTTATCCTATCGTCTCACGGAAGATGTTGATAGGGTTGGAGAAGTTATCAATAAGCTTTTTCATGATTTTACTCCCTGTGCTTTACAGTTAATTGCCATTCCCATTTACATGATTTATTTAAATTGGCAACTTACCCTAGCGACGGTAATTGTTGCGCCAATTATGGGAATTTTAATTGGTTGGTTTGGGGAACGTTTACGGAAATATTCTCTCAAAAGTCAAAGTCGTATTTCTGATTTATCGGCTATTTTAACGGAAGTTTTTAGCGGGATTCGCTTAATTCAAGCTTTTGCTGCGGAAAAATACGAAATAGAGCGATTTAGTTATGAAGCAGAACGCAGTTTTAAAGCTAAATATTCCGTAGAAAGATTAAAAGCTATTCAAATTCCCATTGTGGGTTTTTTAGAAGCTGTCAGTGCCTTATCTTTGTTAATGGTAGGAACTTGGCAAATATCTCAACGCAATTTAACGGTAGGTGAATTTTTTAGTTATTTAACAGCAGCAGCTTTGTTAATTGATCCTATTGGTCATACTACTAATAATTATAATGAATTTAAACAAGGTGAGGCATCGGTTGATCGAGTTTTTGAGTTATTAGCAATTCAACCAACGGTATTAGAAAAACCCAATGCTATTACCCTTCCTGCTGTCAATGGTAAAGTTGAATATCGCAATATTACTTTTGCCTATAAATCAGGAGAACCTGTATTAAATAATATTAGTTTATTAGTCATGCCCGGTCAAGCTATTGCCCTTGTTGGTGCTTCTGGTGCTGGGAAAACTACTTTTGTGAACCTATTACCTCGATTCTATGATCCTGAATTTGGGGAAATTTTTATAGATGGCATAAATATCCGAGATGTGACATTAAATAGTTTAAGAAAACAGATTGGGATTGTTCCCCAAGAAACAATTATGTTTTCGGGAACTATTGCCCAAAATATCGCTTTCGGACAAAATGATTTTGATATGAATGCAGTAGAAGAAGCTGCAAAAATCGCCAATGCTCATCAATTTATTCAGCAATTACCAGAAGGTTATCATACTTGGGTAGGAGAGCGAGGTGTGAATTTATCCGGGGGACAAAGACAACGAATTGCGATCGCTCGTGCTGTCCTTCTTAACCCGCAAATATTGATACTTGATGAAGCCACATCGGCTTTAGATTCAGAATCAGAAGCTTTGGTACAAGAGGCTTTGGAGAGATTGATGGCAAACCGCACGGTGTTAATTATTGCCCATAGATTATCAACGGTGCGGAAGTGCGATCGCATTTTGGTGTTGGAAAAAGGGCAAATTGTGGAGTCGGGAAATCATGAGGAATTATTAGGATTAGAAGGGAGATATGCCCGGTATTATGCTCAACAATAAGATCCATAAGATCCCCGACTTCTCTAAGAAGTCGGGGATCTGAAATTCTCGCAAGGGATACGAGACGCTACTGCAAACGCTATAATCCAATAATATGCTCATAGTTTAATCCCCAGCGTTCTTTCTCAGATATATCAGTTTTCGTCGCTTTATCATAAGTTAAAATTATCCTAAACTAAGAATACTTTTGATATTTATAACTTATAGTAATTTGCCTTTATATTTCCTTAATAATTAATTGAGAATCTTTTCTATTTATCAACGAGGTTGCAATACTTTCCGCGATTTGCTATAATTCAAGAGAATTTCATAATTGGGTTACTCTTGTCAATTTTGGATCTTTTAGAAGATGTTAATCTGAAACCCTTTATTGACAGTAGTTTTAGAAATCAATTTTCCAGGCTGATACAAAACTTTACAAAAATAACAGCTATTCCCTCAACAATTTTGGCCATGAATTTGCTCAGAAATGATCTAATTTGAGCGATGGTAAAAATTTACTATTGACAAATTGACAAAAAAGTGATATCTAACCTGTCAATATTATTAATTTTAGTGATATTAAATCAACATGAATTACCTTAACTTCGATATATGTAGGGGTTTAGCACTGCTAAACCCCTACATATCGTATCAATTACAGGATGGTTTGCTGAATATCCCCTAAACAATCACAAAATTATTAACATTCAATGTTCCGGTTAATCCTGTGACTTCAATGATGGCATCATTAGCAGCATTAAACCCTGCGATTGCATCATTAATAGCCACAAAGGTTTTTTGTCCAAAACTGAATTGAGCAGCGTAATTTGAACCAAAGGCTGCTAATTTTGCCCCAATACCAGCAGCATCTAGAGTATTAACTGCTCCCACATCCACAAATCCAGCTAATGCCGTAGAAACACGGAACAAATCATTACCTGGAGTGGCGTTGAAATCAGTGATGACATCAAAATTAGCTAGGAGAGAATCAGTGAGATTTTGATAAACAAACTTATCGCTGCCTAAACCACCAGTTAGAGTATCTTTACCACCTGCACCAGTGAGAATATCGTTATTTGCACCACCAATGAGGATATCATTAGCACTAGTGCCTGTTAGAGTCAAACTAGAAGGATTACCTGTCACACCATCACCATTAATATCTACACCAAAGACAGTTTCTTTAGTC